>WJLG01000020.1 GCA_014728685.1 Candidatus Falkowiibacteriota bacterium | reverse complement strand
TACGATGTGATCATCGGCATGGAAATACATGCCGAGCTAAAAACCAAATCAAAGATGTTCTGCACTTGCAATAATGACAGCCAAGGTGCCGAACCCAATACCAATGTCTGTCCGATCTGCCTGGGGCATCCGGGAACTCTTCCCTATCCGAACAAAGAAGCGATCGAATGGACCATCCTTTTAGGTCTGGCTTTGAATTGCAAGATAAATGAATTCTCAAAATTCGACCGAAAGAACTATTCTTATCCTGATCTGCCCAAGGGCTATCAGATATCGCAATTCGAACTCCCCTTCTGCTACCAAGGATATTTGGAAGTAAACGGTGAAAAGATTGAGATCACCAGGATCCATTTGGAAGAAGACACCGGCAAATCCATGCATCTGGCCGGCAAGGATCATTCTTTGATCGACCTGAACCGCGCCGGCACTCCTTTGATCGAGATGGTCACCGAGCCGGTGATCGAAGATGCTGAAACCGCCAAAAAATTCTGCCAAAGATACCAACAGATCCTGAGATATCTGGATATCTCCAACGCTGATATGGAAAAAGGAGAAATGCGCTGCGAGGCCAACATCAGTATTCAGGAAAAAGGCAAATGGACATACGAGGACGGCGTGATCAAGCCTGTCGGCGGCTACAAGCTCAATCCTAAGGTCGAGCTTAAGAATATCAACTCTTTCAAAGCAGTGGAAAAAGCCATCAACTACGAGATCGAGAGGCAGAAAAAAGCTCTAGCTGAGGGTGAAGAGCTGATCCAGGAAACCAGGGGCTGGAACGAGGACAAAGGCATTAGTGTAAGCCAAAGAGCTAAAGAGACTTCGGCTGATTATCGCTACTTTCCGGAACCGGACATACCGCCGGTCAAGATAAGCGGACAATGGATCGAAGAGATCAGATCGAAAATGGTCGAACTTCCAAATGCTAAGAAAAAAAGATTCATAGAAGAATATAATTTCAGCGATGAGAACGCCGAGATGCTGGTCTCGGAAAAGAACCTGGCTGATTATGCGGAAAAGGTGGTATCTGAATTGCGAGCCTGGATAGATTCCACCGACGATAGCTGGGAAAGGCAAAAGACCAAATTGGCCAAGCTGACTTCCAATTGGCTCTTGTCGGAATTATTCTCTCATCTGAATAAAGACGGCAAAAAGATAACCGATATCAGTATCACTCCGGAAAATTTCGCCGAGCTCATGACCTTGGTCTATCAAGACAAAGTCAATTCATCAGCCGGACAGAAACTGTTGTCGGTAATGTATGAAAAAGGCGGCGATCCATCGCAGATAATGGAGGATATGGGCTTGGAACAGTTGGATAATGAAGAAGAGCTTGAAGAAACCATCAAAGAAGTCTTGGAAAAGAATCCGGGCCAAGTCGAAGTTTATAAAAGCGGTAAGACCGCCATACTTCAATATTTTGTCGGCCAAACCATGGCCGCCACCAAAGGCAAGGCTAACCCGAAAAAGGTTGCTGAAATTCTAAAAAGGTTGTTGAGCAATTAATATATAAAGCTTCTGAACAAAATAAACCGTCGACTTAAGATCGACGGTTTATTTTATTATACATCTACCGCTAGTGATAAGATCTTTTAGTATCGGGGTTCGTAGACACTTCTAAGCATTTTTACCCAAAAAATTCTCTATTAAGTTATTCGCATCGTCCTTATCCTCTACCCAATGTATCTTCCGGCCTCTTTTTTCCCAGCGCTTATACCAGGTCATCTGCTTCTTGGCGAATTTCTTAATCTCTTGCGCCAGCTTTTCCTTCATTTCTTCATATTCAAGCTCATCCTTCAAATACTTGGAAATATATTTATATTCAAGTCCGAATTCCTCGAGTCTTTCAAAGCTCAAGCCATTGCGATTCAATTCCTGGACTTCTTCCACCATCCCCTCCTCTTCAAGTCTCTGTTCCAAACGTTTATCTATCCTTTCGCTCAATATTTCCTTAGGATGGGTCAATCCGAGCATCAAAAAATCATATTGGCTCTCCTGAGGCCTTCTCAAAGGCTCAAAATCGCCTCCGGACGCCTGCAAAACCTCCAAATATCTGATAAGCCGTCTTTTGTTTTTGCGGTCGCTCTCGTTGATATTTGAAGCAAATTTCGAATTTATCTCTTTTATCTGGGCAAATATCTCGTCTATATCAGCCTTTTCCAACTTCTCTCGCAATTCTTTGTTCGGTTCCGCATCGGAAAGCTTGTAGTTCTCAACTACTGCCTCCAAGTATTGCCCGGTACCGCCGACAATGATCGGCAGCTGGCCTCTTTTAAGGATATCATCAATGGCAGCAAAGGCCTCTTTTTGAAAATCAGCCAAAGAGTATCTTTCCTTCGGATCGGCCACATCTATCAAATGATAAGCTATCTTTTGGCCATCGATCTCGTATTCGGCCAGATCCTTGCCGGTACCGATATCCATGCCTTTATACACCTGTCTGGAATCGGCTGAAATGATCTCGCCGCCAAGTCCATGGGCCAAGCGCACGCCCAAGCCGGTCTTGCCCGAAGCGGTCGTGCCCAATATCACTATTACTTTGTTCTTATTATCTTTCATATGTTTATTTGCCTACCAGGCTTCCTTTTAGGCCGAAGTCAGAGACCTCTTCAATATGCACCAGCACGAATTTACCGGACAGATCGCCGATTTTTTTATCTCTTATCTTCACCACCTTGCCTTGTTCGTTCTTTCCGAATGAACTGCCGTCTTTTTTCCTACCTTCGATCAAGACCTTGATATTCTTATTCAAAAAAAATTGATTATTCTTCATGGATGTCCGCCTCAGGACCTTCATCAGCTCCTCTTCCCTTCTCTTTTTCTCAACTTTAGGTACATCATCCTTGAATCTGGCCGCCACTGTTTGTGGACGGGGTGAGAATTGGGATATGTAGGCCATATCATAGCTGATATCATTGAAAAGTTTTTTAGTATTGGCAAATTGCTTCTTGTTCTCGCCCGGAAAACCAACGATCACATCGGTGGTGATGGCGATGCCCGGGACTTTCTTTTTGATCCTATTCACCACGGCCCGATACTGTTCTACGCTGTATTTGCGGTTCATCATCCTAAGGACCTCATTATCCCCTGACTGGACGGCAAAATGAAAATGCTTGCAGACCTTATCATTTTCCGCGATCACATCGATCAGATCATCGCTGATATCTTTAGGGTGGCTGGATGAGAAGCGGACCCAAAAATTACCTTTCAAGCCGGCAACTTTTTTCAATAATTGCGGGAATCTGATATTCTTTTTCGGATCTTGGTAGCTATTCACGTTCTGAGCGATCAACACGATCTCTTTGTAGCCTTTCTTTAGAAAAGACCTTGCTTCATCCACTATCTCTTTGGCCGGCCGATATTTCTCTCGTCCGCGCGCATAAGGCACGACGCAATATGAGCAAAAATTATTACACCCATTACCTATCGGGATAAATACTGAAAAGAGAGACTTGACATCCGGCTCGATCTCCAAATACTGCCTATGAGCGAATTTCTTTGATCTAAGCCCCAGATGCTTGTGCAATTCAGGCAAATCGTCGATCGGCAGCCAGATATCTACGTACTTTTTCAAGCGCTTTTGCACGTCTTTTCTCTTGGACAAACAACCGGTAAGCACGGTCTTGGCCTTGGGATTCTCTTTTTTGAATTTGGGAAACAGGCCGTAATTCCTATCCTCGGCCGACTGCCTGATCCCGCAAGTGACCACGATGATCAAGCCGGCCTTGCTGCGATCAGCTACGCTTTTGAAACCATAACTTTCCAAATAAAAAGCGATCCGCTCGGAATCGGATTTATTCATTTGGCAGCCGATAGTGATTATGTGAAAAGTCTTTTTCATAAAATATACATTAAAATGTACATTTTAATATACATTTAAATTTATTATCCGTACAATAAAAACGCGAAGAACGCGTTTTATCTTTTTAGCATAAGTTTGATCATTTTTCAACTAACAAACCCTATTGCACATACCGCTCTTTTCCGCAAAACAACGGATATTCTGCGCAGTGGTTTCGATTATTCTCAACAATGCTTCCCGGCTGTAAAAAGCGATATGCGGAGTAAAGACCACGTCATCGCGCGATAAAAGAATATGGTCTTTGACCAGCTCGGCCATTGCTTCCGACTTCTTCTCGTCATACAAAAGCTGTTTCTCTTCCTTTATCAAGTCCTCGCCTTCGATCACATCCAAGCCGGCGCCGGCCAAAATGCCTTTATCCAAGGCCTCTATCAAGGCATCATTATCCACCAAGCCTCCACGGGCCGTATTGATCAAAAAGGCTCCTTTTTTGATCTTTTTGATGCTTTTTTTATTTATCAAATGATGAGTATCCTTATTTTCCGGGCAATTCAAGCTGATGATGTCGCACCCAGAAAGAAGCTCGTCCAGGCTCGCGTATCTGAATCCCAGGCACTCTTGGACAAAACCGTGCTGTTTGATATCATAAGCCAAAACTTTCATACCAAATCCGCGGGCGATCTTGATGACATGCAAGCCGATATGCCCGGTGCCGATCACGCCCAAAGTCTTGCCTTTTATATCAAAACCCTTCAAGCCTTCGATACTATAATCGCCTTTAAGCCCTCGCACATAGGACTTATGGACATTGCGCGACAAAGCCAAGATCAAGGCAAAAGTATGTTCAGCCACGGTGTTGGCGCCGTAAGTAGGTACATTACAGACCGCCACGCCTTTTTTCTTGGCTGTCTTGATATCTATATGATCGAATCCGGTCGATCTGGTGGTTATGCCTTTCAGCTTCGGCAAGGCCGCTAAGACATTTTTATCCACTTTTGAATATATGAAAACCGACACGATATCAAAACCCTTGGCTTCTTGGATATTGTCTTTTTTCAAAGGCTCTTTGACAAATTTCAATTCATGGCCTTTTAAATATTTTTTCAAATAGGGCTTTTCCCAGCCCTTGATCTCGAAAAAAGCTATTTTCATTTGATCTTCTTCATTATATTATCAAGTTCATCTTCGCTGAAAAATCGGATGACGATGCGCCCTCCTTTGCGCGCTCTTCTGAATTCCACCTTAGTGCCGAAAAAGTCGCGCAAACGATCTTCCTTTTCCTCGTCGCCCATATTGATCTTGACTTGTGAGTGCTTGGTTCCGCCGGCTTTCTTGACCGCTTGCCCGGTCTCGGCCACGGTCCACTTGTTCATAGTGATCTTGCGGAAAAGATCCATCTGTTTGACCGGTGAATCAATGCCTAAAAGATAGATGGCATGGCCTTCATTGATGGCGCCCGAAGTCAAAGCTTGCTGTATCTCTCCCGGAAGCCCCAAAAGCCTTAAAGTATTGGAAACCTTAGGCCTAGATTTACCCACTCGCCTCGCGATCCTATCCGCGTTCAAGCCGAATTTATCCATCAGCTCTTTATAAGCCATAGCGGTCTCGATCGGATCCAAGTCTTCCCTTTGCAGGTTTTCGATCAAGGCGATCTCCAATCTTTTTTGATCATCGACGTTGCGGACAACTACCGGCACTTTCTCTATATCCGCCATTTTGGAAGCCTTCAAGCGTCTTTCACCGGCAATAACCTCGTATTTACCGTCCTCAGCCTGCGAAACTATGATCGGCTCGATCATGCCATAGCGCTTGATCGAAGCTCCCAATTCCTTCAACTTTTCTTCATCGAAATTCTTACGCGGCTGCTTGGGATTATCTCTGATGTCATCCACCGGTATCTCTCTGACGTTTTCAGTAATATCGCCGTCTTTGACAGCTGAATGATGATAAGGACGCTTATGTTCCTTTTCCGAGTCGTCCTGCCGGCTTTCACCTCCCTTATTCTCGGCCGATTTGTTCTCGGCCGATTTGTTCTCGGCCGATTTGTTCTCGGCCGGTTTATTCTGATCAGGCTTGCTGACTGATACAGCCGGTCCATTGCCGGAATTATCGTCTATACTCTTAGTAGTAAAACCCATTTCATCCCCGCTATCATTGTCAGTGTGGATGTTTATTTTTGTCCCCTTTGGCGGAATAAGGGAATTCAAGCCTTTTCCTAATGCCATATTTTAATTCAAATTGCAGATTGCAAAAAGCAAGCCGGCAAATTATTTATTAAGTATTTATTAATTATAGATAGCCCCGCTGTTTTCCAGATCGATTATCTCGCGAGCCAAGCGCTCGTAAGCCTTTGCCCCCTTAGATGCTTTATCATAATGCAATATGGATCGACCGAAAGAAGGTGCCTCGGCCAAGCGGACGTTTCTCGGTATGACCGAGCGAAAAACCCTGTTCGGAAAATATTGATAAAGCTCCTTCATCACTGAATCGGACAGTGAATTTCTTCTATCAAACATCGTGATCACCGCGCCCATGATGCCTAAATTAGGCTTAAGATTGTTCTGCACCAAGCTGATCGTTTCCAGCAAGCTTCCCAATCCTTCCAAAGCGTAGTATTCGCTCTGTATCGGGATCAATACTTCATCAGCCGCCACCAAGCTATTGATGGTCAGAAGCCCCAGCGAAGGCGGAGCATCGATTATGATATAGTCATATTCATCTTTTATCCTGTGAAGTAGATTCATAAGCCTGAATTCCCTGTCCGGCATCTCCACCAGTTCCACACCGGCGCCGGCCAAAGCCGGAGTGGCCGGAGCTACTCGGTATTTATCATGATTGGTCCTTTTTATGACATCAAAAATATCCTTCTGATCGATTATGGCTTCATACAAGCCGTGCGGAAGCTGTCTGGGCTCGATCCCGATCCCGGAAGTGGCATTGCCCTGCGGATCGATATCCACCAAAAGCACATGTTTGCCCAAATGCGCCAAATACGCCCCAACATTGATAGCGGTCGTGGTCTTTCCAACTCCTCCTTTTTGATTGACGATAGATATGATTTTGCCCATAATTAAAAGATTTTAGGATTGCCTCCCCTCATTTCATTATAGCTTATTTCAGGCTTTTTGACAAAATAAAACGCCCATCGTGTGATGAGCGGTGAAAGAGCTGTGAATGAAGCTAGAACAGTCTGGCATTTTCCAACTTCTGCATAATATCCTTTCTGTCAGAATCCGGACTTGAGCTCTTTTTCGTGTATACTCCAAAAGGACCCTTGCAATCTGATAGCAAAAATCCATCGTCCGTAATCAACTTGTGGTATCTCTGGTTATTGGCAAAAGCCGCATTCTCTTCGCAGATTACGAACACTTTTCCGTTTTCACTGAAGACAAAGAAGCCATAATGCCCATGATCCTTAGCCATTTCATGAATTCCGGCTTTTCTTTTCCTCTTAAGCCCCGCACTCGTTTGTGCCTTATCATATACACTCCTTTGTAGAATGTGCAGTAAAAAATCGACGGATGGATCGGCTGTTATCCAGTTTGCCATTTGTCTGTCAAAACATTGCCGAAAACACCCGCCGATCATTTTTTTATCATATTTTTTTATTTTAGTCAATGAGTCTTATGCATAATAAATTATAT
>WJLG01000019.1 GCA_014728685.1 Candidatus Falkowiibacteriota bacterium | reverse complement strand
GATCTGCAGACCCGCTATACCGGTGGTACGGTCCTTCATGGATTCTTGGGTGAAAGAATATCTGATCCGGAAGTGGCCAAAAGTTTGGTGAAGAAGATAGTTTACAATTACAAATTACCGTATTTTACCATCACTCCGACCTTTTCGATCTGTCCGAAGCACGGCTATATCCAGGGCGAGCACAGATATTGCCCGAAATGCGATAAGGAAATGGGCTATACTGAAGAAACGGTCGAGATCCCGGCCTCGGAAGCAGCTGCTCCCAAGGAAGCTTTCAAACAGGAAGTGGAGATCAAAGAAGAGATCAGAGTATCTGCCGAAAGCGATTCGAGCGGGGCAGATGAAGAAAGGAATATCATACAAGCTATAGCTTGATATAATTAATAATAAAATAAGCCAAAAGGCTTAAAAACAAAAATAAAAATTAAGATTATAAGTTAAGCGAGGAGGGCTCCCACTTAATTATAAGTCTTAATTGAGCTTTATATGAGTCCAACAAAGACCAAACGACAAGAGTGCATCGTCTATAGCCGAGTAGTCGGCTGGATAACTCCGACCAGAAACTGGAACAAGGGTAAAAGATCGGAATTCACAGACAGAAGAACTTTTGTCGTTGATGAAGAGACTTGTAAGTAGTGTGCATTTATAATTAAAGACAGACCAGTTTGGATGCTTTACGGATCCGGACGTCTTGTATAGGTGAAAATGATCATAGGGGGATTGGAAAAATTGACCTTAATAGATTATCCCGGCCACTTGGCGGCCATCGTTTTCACCCAGGGATGTAATTTCCGCTGCCGTTTTTGCTACAACCCTATGCTTGTCTTGCCAGTTGTTTCCGGCAAGAATTGTGATATTTCTCCCGGTAAGGAGAGGGAAGATGATGATTTTTCTTCTTCCCACCGGGAGAAGAAAGGCCAGCCTCCGATTTCGGAGGACGGCCTTTTTGATTTTCTGAAAAAGAGAAAAGGCAAGCTGGAAGGTATTGTTTTGACCGGCGGAGAGCCGACCCTTTATGCCGACTTGCCGGAATTCATAAAAAAGATCAGAGAATTCGACTTTTCGATCAAATTGGATACCAATGGAACTAATCCGGATATGCTTAGGTTTTTGATAAACAAAAAACTCATAGACTACATAGCTATGGATCTTAAATCCGATCAGGATGGTTATCCCAAAGCGGTCGGGGTGGATGTTGATTTTGATCTTATCAAAGAAAGTATCGACATTATAATAAATAGCGGCCTGCCGCATGAATTCAGAACGACTTGCGTGCCCGGATTTCATACAAGGGAAGTGCTCGCCAACATGGGTCAATACATCAAAGGCGCGGATAAGTGGTATTTACAGAGGTTTAAGTCGGACACTCTCTTGCTTGATCCTAGCTTGGAAGGAAAGTCTTGTTTTTCCGATGAACAGATGGACGAGTTCGCGCGCATCGGACAAGACAAGATGGGCTCTTGCCAGGTAAGGGGAGCATAAAGTATAATGAATATATGAGCAAAAAAAACAAAGAAAATTCATCTGAGGTCGAGGCGATGGCTGAGGTGTCGGGCAATTCAAAAGTCAGCGGAGTCGATGACCTGATAAAAAAGAATCTTGAAGTCGGCTCTGAAATACTGGAAACAGTCAGATACATAAAGCGCTATGTGGTTTGGATGAAGATCTGGGGGGTCATAAAGGTTTTAATAATATTGATCCCGTTGATGATCGGGTTCCTTTATTTACCGCCTCTGCTTAACAATCTTTACGGCCAGTATAAAAGCCTCTTGGGTGATGCCGGAGTTCTCGGCGACCTGAGTTCTAAATTGCCCGAAGATATTAGTCTGGAGTCTATCGGAGCTATGATGTCCGGCGACAAAGAGATGACCGAGAAAGAAGCTCAGCAGATAGTTGATAATATGAATGATGAAGATAAGCAGAAGGTTTTGGAATATTTGGAAAAAAATAAAAAATAAATATGCTCGAAGCGATAGTTTTGGGAATTACTCAAGGCGTGGCCGAATGGCTGCCCGTATCTTCAGAAGGCCTGATATTTTTGATCAAGGCCAATTTTTTTGCTAAAGAAGACAGCTTGATCGATATAGTTCGACTGGCTTTGTTTTTGCATTTTGGTACTTTTTTGTCAGCTTTGGTGTATTTCAGAAAAGATGTTGCCAGACTTTTGAAAGCCTTGTTTCGATACAAAAAGGCCGAAGCTGAAAATAAAAAGATCATAAATTTTTTGATCATAGCCACTTTGATCAGCGCCGTATTAGGGTCGATCTTGGTCGCGGGAATGAAGAGCGTGGAAACAGATCTGAAAAGTATTGCCGGATATGTGAATTTGATAATTGGCGGGTTATTGATAATTACCGCTTTTTTGCAGATCAAGATAAAAAAGGCCAAGGATTTCGGCAAGAGCGAAAAAGATCTGAAGGCAAAGGATGGGGTTTTCTTGGGTATTGCCCAAGGTATGGCTGCCTTGCCCGGTCTGTCCAGGTCCGGATTGACGGTTTCAGCGCTTTTGATGAGCGAATTCAGAGATAATACGGCCCTGCGCCTGAGTTTTCTTATGAGCATGCCGATCGTACTCGGAGCCAATATAGTGCTTAATCTGGGAGATCTTTCAGCTGATGCTTATAGTTTTGTGGCGCTGGCTTTTGCTTTTGTATTCGGACTTTTGACCATCGATGTGCTTCTAAAAGTTGCCAAAAAGGTGAATTTCGGCTATTTTGTGCTCGGGTTTGCCATTTTGATGATAATATCTTCTTTTTTATAAATTATTTGAATAAAAAAAGGCCCCGCAAGCTGATTTTGCTTAAGCGGGGCAAGTGATTAGGGAACTGGCTTTAGTTTCGCCAGTCTTCCCAAAACCGATGTGCGTCTCCGTCGTACACATCTTCTATGTACGACGGAATTTTTTCTTCAAGCAACTTTTCAGTTGCTTGAATGTCTTCCCAAGTAATATACACCTGGGAAGAAGATATACTTGGCCAGCTTTTGAGCCGGCCGGCAAGCATCTTTATTTTCATATCGATGCTTGCTTTTAAGATGGACTGTGCGTGTGATCGAGAAGAGACCCTCAGGTCCTTCTCGTAATCGGAAAACGATTCCTCTAGAATAGAGGATATCGTTTCCCACGCCCAGATCACTCTGAGCGTGATAGCCTCACTTCTGAGGCTATCACTCTCAAGCAGCCGAACCTGCTCGAGAGTGAATATCTGCGCCTCTGAGATCGAGGCGCAAAGAACTATTAAAAAAATTATCATGTATTTCATCATGATAACTCCTTTCAAATTTTAAGGTACATCTTTATTTTCTAATTATAATTATAGCATATTTATAGTATTTTGTCAATACCAAAGATCCGATATTTATGATAAGATAATAAGGCAAGGAGGCATTTTTTGAAATGCAAAATGCAAATCTCAAAATGGAAAATGCGAATTATTTCATTTTACATTTTGAGATTTTAATTTTAATTTAAATGTCGTTCGTCCATCTCCACAACCATACCCATTATTCTCTCTTAGACGGCCTCACCAAAATAGATGAGATGGTTAAGTTTGCCAAAGAACAAGGTTCGCCGGCAGTCGCCATCACTGATCATGGCGTTATGTACGGGGTAGTTGAATTTTACAAAGAATGTAAAAAACAGGACATTAAGCCTATAATAGGCGTTGAGCTTTATCTGGCGCCTGATCTGGCCAAAAAGGATACTTCCGAGGATAGGGTCAATCGGCATATCTTGCTTTTAGCTAAAAATAACACCGGTTACAAAAACCTTATCAAGCTGGTATCCATAGCCCATTTGGAAGGATTCTATTATAAGCCCAGGATCGACTGGGAAACTTTGTCCAAATATCATGAAGGGTTGATCGCTTGCACGGCTTGCTTGGGCGGAGAGATTGCGCATTTGTTAATGGCCGGCTTAGTTGACAAGGCTGAGAAGCGGGCTTTGGAATACAATAAACTTTTCGGCCAAGGAAATTTTTATTTGGAGCTCCAAGACCATCCGCGCTTGGAGCATCAGGCCGAGGTCAATGAAGCCTTGAAAAAGATGTCCAAGAAGCTTGGTATTCCTTTAGTGGCTACCAATGACGCGCATTATCTGGCCAGGGAAGACGCTGAGGCTCAAGATATCCTTTTGTGCTTGCAGAACAAGAAGAAGATCGAGGATGAGGACAGGATGAATATGATGGATTCCGATTATTCTATGCGCCCGAACAAAGATATGATCGAGGCTTTTGCCGATACTCCGGAAGCGATAGCCAATACCCTAAAGATCGCCGAGATGTGTAATGTGGAGATAGATCTGGGAAATATCCAATTGCCTTACTTTGAAGTGCCGCAGGATTTTGATGAATTGGGGTATCTTGAACATTTGTCCAAGGAAGGCTTGAAAAAACGCTATCAAAAAAGCTATGACGAAGTCGATCAGCAGAAGAAAGACAGGCTGGATTATGAAATGTCGGTGATCAAAAAAATGGGCTGGCCTTCGTATTTTTTGATCGTGGCCGATTTTGTGAACTGGGCAAAGGATCAGGGGATCATCGTCGGACCGGGCAGGGGCTCGGCTGCCGGCTCCTTTGTCTGTTATCTGCTTGGCATTACCAATCTCGACCCTTTGGAATACGATCTGCTCTTTGAGCGTTTTTTGAATCCGGAGCGCATATCCATGCCTGATATCGATATGGACTTTGCCGATACCCGCCGGGATGAAGTGATTCGCTATGTTGAAGATAAATACGGCAAGGACCATGTATCTCAGATCATCACTTTCGGAACCATGGCTGCTCGAGCCTCTGTCCGCGATGTCGGCCGGGTACTGGGAGCCAGTTATGATTATTGTGATAAGATCGCCAAGGAGATCCCAATGTTTTCCAGTATTCAGCAAGCGCTTGATACAGCCGCTGATTTCAAAAGCATCTACCAGAACGAACCTGAAGCCAAAAGGATCATCGATTACGCTTTGCGCTTGGAGGGTGTTTCCCGCCATGCTTCGACCCATGCTTGCGGAGTCTTGATCACCAAGGAACCCTTGGATCAGTATACACCGGTTCAATATGCGTCTTCCTCGGACAGAAGTGTGGTTTCCCAATACTCCCTGCATCCGATCGAGGATCTGGGGCTTTTGAAAATGGATTTTTTAGGTTTGAAAAACCTAACCATCATCGAATCAGCCATCAATATCATCAAAAATACCAAAGGCGTGGATATCGATATGGAGCACATTCCCCTAGATAACCAAGAAACGTACAAACTTTTTCAGGACGGTGGTACGACCGGTGTGTTCCAGTTCGAGTCCTCGGGTATGAAAAGATATCTAAAAGAGCTTAAGCCCACGCAATTCGAAGACATTATAGCCATGGTAGCTCTATACCGTCCGGGGCCGATGGAGTGGATACCGGATTATATCGCCGGCAAGCACGGTACCAAAAAGCCCAACTATCTGCATCCCAAACTCCAACCGATTCTGGACAAGACTTATGGCGTAGCCATTTATCAGGAACAGGTCATGCAGATGGCCCGGGACCTGGCCGGTTTTACTATGGCCGAGGCAGATGTGTTGCGTAAGGCTGTCGGCAAGAAGATCCCCAAGCTGCTGGCCGAACAAAAGGAAAAATTCATTATTGGCTGCATTAACAACGGGATTGACAAGAAGCTGGCTCAACGCATATTTTCTTTTATTGAGCCTTTTGCCGGTTACGGCTTCAACCGATCGCATGCGGCCTGTTACGCCCTGATCGGCTATCAGACCGCTTATCTTAAAGCTCATTGGCCGACCGAGTTTATGGCCGCCTTGTTGACCGCGGACCAGCAAAATATCGACCGGATCGCCATCGAGATCGAGGAGTGTCAGCGCATGGGGATCGATGTTAAGCAGCCGGATATAAACCAGTCTTTTGAAACGTTTACGGTAGTAACATCTAAGACGGATAAAAATGAGGCCGTCGGGGCCCATGAAGAGTTAAGGACGATTCGTTTCGGGCTACATGCCATAAAAAATATCGGGGAACATATTGCTGAAGTACTTATCCGGGAAAGGAAAGAAAATGGGCCCTATAACGATATTAGTGATTTACTCGAAAGGATTACGGATAAGGATTTGAATAAAAAATCACTGGAAAGCCTTATCAAGAGCGGGGGCCTTGATCAATTAGGGGAACGCGGCAAGCTGTTGGCCAATATCGATGTTATGTTGAATTTTAATAAAGAGATCGTTAAATCAAAAAACAATCATCAAGCCAGCCTTTTTGCAGACGCGCCGGATGCCGCTTTTTCTCATAAGG
>WJLG01000018.1 GCA_014728685.1 Candidatus Falkowiibacteriota bacterium | reverse complement strand
GAAACCGAAAGTCCGGGAAATATCGACAGCCTTCTAAGGAATAGGA
Organism: Candidatus Falkowiibacteriota bacterium; assembly: GCA_014728685.1. Taxonomy (GTDB): domain Bacteria; phylum Patescibacteriota; class Patescibacteriia; order Patescibacteriales; family WJLG01; genus WJLG01. The sequence continues at coordinate 11,032 of WJLG01000018.1, read as the reverse complement.
TCAGGCCGGTAGAAGCGGCGACCGCTTCTTTCGGCCAGGGTATTACGGTCACCCCCCTGCAAATGATAACCGCTTATGCGGCCATTGCCAATGACGGTATCATGATGAAGCCCTATATAGTAAAGGAGATCGTCCATGATGACGGCAGCAAATTCGAAACCAGGCCGATCCAAATAAGGCGAGTGGTGTCGGAAAGAGCGGCTGCCATCACTTTAGGCATGATGGCCAACGTGGTTGAGGGAGGACATGCCAAATTGGCGGCTGTGGACGGTTATTATGTGGGAGGAAAGACCGGTACGGCTCAGGTTGCAAGCGAAGACGAAAAGGGCTATAGTGAGAAAGATACGATCCATAATTTCATCGGCTTGGCGCCGGTCAACGATCCCAAATTCGTGATGCTGGTCAAGCTCAATAAGCCGAAAATAGATGGATATTCTGCGTCGACAGCTGCGCCTCTTTTTGGAGAGATAGCCGAGTTTATATTGAATTATTATAAGATACCTAAAGAAAGATAAATAAGATCCATATAAAATGTTCAAAAAAATAGTCCAGATAAAATTGAAATTTTTTGCCAGGGCCATCTTGCGCAAATATGATCCGAAGATCGTCGGCATCACCGGCAGTGTTGGGAAAACTTCTGCCAAAGAAGCTTGTTTCGCGGTTTTGAAGAACAGCTTCAGGGTTAGAAAAAGCATCAAAAATTACAATAATGAATTCGGCTTGCCTTTGGCGATCATCGGAGAAGAGAGTGCCGGACGAAATATTTTCGGCTGGATCTTGATATTCTTGAAAGCTTTTCGACTGCTTATCCTGAAGGATAAGAATTATCCCGAAATATTGATATTGGAGATGGGGGTCGATAAACCCGGAGATATGAAATATCTATTGAAAATGGCCAAGCCCGATGTCGGAATTTTGACCATGATCGGTCCCAGTCATCTGGAAAATTTCAAAGAGATCGCTAATATCAAAAAAGAGAAATCCGAACTTCTAAAGAATTTGAAAAATAATGGCTTGGCGGTTTTGAATGCTGATAATGAAGAGTGTTTAAGCGTAAAAAACGATCTAAGATCCAAAGTGCTGACCTTCGGTTTTTGCGGCCAGGCCGATGTCAAAGCTTCCAATCTGATGTTCAAACTGGGGAAATTTCAACAGATATCCGATTTTGCCGGCGTGGTCTATAAGCTTAATTTTAAGGGCTCGGCGGTGCCTATTGCCTTGCCTCGATCAGCCGGCAAGCCGGCGGTTTATGCTTCTTTGGCCGCGGTTTCGGCCGGACTTTATTTCAAGATGAATATGATAGAGATCGCCAATGGCTTGGAAGAATTCAGTCCTCCTGCCGGTCGTATGCGCCTGCTTGGCGGAATAAAGAACAGCTTGTTGATAGATGATACTTACAATGCTTCTCCTCAATCTTCCTTGGCGGCCATTGATTTCATCAAAGAGATCAAGACCGACGATATCACCGGCAAGTTGGCGGTATTCGGCGATATGCTGGAATTGGGAAGCGAAAGTGAAACCGGGCACAAACAAGTGGGTAAAGCTTTGAAAGACGCCGGTTTTGATATGGTAGTGGCGGTCGGAGAAAGGGCCCGTGATATCTTGCGCGGAGCCAAGGAAGCGGGGATGAACAATAGTCGGCTTTTTCACTTTGATAAGAATGACCCGGCCGGCAAATTCGTACAGAAGAAAATGAAAGAAGGGAATTTGGTCCTGGTCAAAGGCTCTCAAGGAGCCAGAATGGAGCAGATAGTCAAAGAAATAATGGCTGAGCCGCTGCGAGCCGAAGAATTATTGGTCAGACAAGGTAGAGAATGGCTGTGAATTGACTTTTTGGCTAAAAAAGGCTAAATTATAATAAATTAATCATTGTAATCCATATAAATGAGAGGAATAATCCTATCCGGCGGCTCGGGCACAAGACTCCGGCCGTTGACCAAAATAACCAGCAAGCAGTTATTGCCGGTTTATGACAAGCCGATGATCTATTATCCTTTGAATACCTTGATCAAGGCCGGAATAAAGGAGATCTTGATAATAGTCGCGCCTGAACGAGCAGGCGACTATTTGAATCTTTTGGGAAGCGGAAAAGAATTCGGCGCCAGTTTTACTTATGAGATCCAAGACGAACCCAGAGGCTTAGCCGATGCTTTTGTGATCGGCGAGAATTTCATAGATGATGAAGATGTGGTTTTGATCTTGGGTGATAATATCATCGAAGATGATGTCAGCGATGAGATCAAGAGTTTCAAGGGCGGAGCTAAGGCTTTTGTTAAAAAGGTACCGGATCCGGAAAGATTCGGAGTAGTGAAATTCGATGACAAGGGCAAGGCGGTGCAGGTCGAGGAAAAGCCGAGCAAATGGATATCGGATCATGCTTTGATCGGCCTTTATGTATATGATCATAGGGTGGTGGACTTGGCTAAAGGCGTAAAGCCCAGTCAGCGGGGAGAACTTGAGATCACCGATCTTCATCGCTGGTATCTTGAAAAAGGCGAATTGGAAGTATCTGAGATCAAAGGTGAATGGATCGATGCCGGTACCATGGAAAGCTTACATAGAGCCCAAATATTTGCCAGAGAGAAGATGAAAGGGAAGATGGTAATATAAGAATTAAGAAAGACCTTATAACCGTTAATGAAAAATGAATAAAGAACATCCTAAATTAGTGGTCGGATTTATAATCTTCGGGCAGAGTACGGCAAAATATTTGCCGTTTTTTTTGCCGAGCTTGAAGGCTCAAACTTATCAAGATTTCAAAGCTATCGCCTATGATAGTCTTTATTTGAAAGACAACGGTAAATTTTGTCCGGTCAAAGATGACTCCAGCGGAGAGTATTTAAGAGAGAATTACCCCAAGATCAAGATCATCGATTCTTTCAAGAATACCGGCTTTGCCCGTTCTCACAATAAACTGATAGATGAAGCCAGGAAGGCCGGAGCCAAGTATTATCTGGTTATCAATTGCGATACTGTTTTAGAGCCTGATGCTTTGGAGAAAATGCTTCAGGTCTTGGATAGCGATCAGGATCTGGCTGCGGTTTGTCCCCGGATAATGAAGTGGGATTTTGAAAACAATAAAAAGACAGATATTATCGATTCTAGCGGGATCGGCTTAAAAGCAGGTTTGAGATTTTATGACATTGGCCAAGGGGAAAAGTATAATGAGGAGGACTTGGTTGAACCGATAGGTCCATCCGGTGCTTGTGGGCTTTATCGTATAGATGTGCTGGAGAAGATCGCCGAATCAGGAAAATATTTTGATGAGAATATGTTCATGTATAAAGAGGATTGCGATCTGGCTTATCGTCTTCAGCTTGCCGGCTATAAGACCAAGTGCATCAAAGAAGCCGTGGTTTATCATGATAGAACCGCTTCAGGCAAAGCCGGTATTTTGAATTTTTTCTCAAGTAGAAGAAACAAGAGCGTTCAGGTAAAAAAATGGTCTTTTTTGAACCAACAAATGATCCATGCTAAATATTTTAGGAAACAGGATCTTTTTTCCAAGATCTTGATAGTCCTATGGCAGATAAAGGCTTTTGTCTTCACACTTTTATTTGAGCAATATCTTTTACTTGAATATTTTTCTTTGATCAAGAAAAAGGCAAGCTTGCGAAAATATTGATCTTTGACAAGAGAATAAAATTTTTTTATCATATAAAAAAGGTTGAGGCTGGATTGTACTTTATCTAAAAGAAGGAGGTAGTTTTGCTTATTCGGAGAAGATCTATGCCCATTAATAGAGCAAAGATAATATGGCTATCCAGAAGGCGAAAAGCATTTCTTCAATCAAAATGGAGAAATCGCCGATAAGAATGCCATTTGATATAGATCTTCCAAGGGCTTGCTAAGCGCAAGCCTATTTTTATTGCTTGACAAAAATATTGAAAAGTGTACAATATAGATAGACAATAAAAAGAAATATCTTGTACCTTTATCCCTTAAGGGGGTAGAAATGATCAAGAAGATCAGAAGTAAAACGACTCGTCGTCGCAAACCCAAGAGAAGAAACAGGCATAAGTGACTCGAGTCGACCAAAGGGCGTGCAAAATGTTGCACGCCTAATTTATTTGACATTTTTTTAAAATTAGCTATAATATAATCAATCTATGCTTTAGTCCCGATAAGGCATTTATTTTTTTAATGTAATTAAACTTACTCGAATATATGAGCAAAATAGCAGTTATAAAGACCGGTGGCAAGCAATACAAGGTCAAAGAAGGCGATACTATCTCTGTTGAGAAATTGCCGGAAGGCAAAGGCAAGAAAGTCAAGCTTGAGACCCTTTTAATAGCTTCGACTGACGGCAAGGAAGTGAATATCGGAAAGCCTTCTCTGGGAGAGAAAGTGGAAGCTGAGATCTTGGATGAAGCCAAAGGCAAAAAGGTCAAAGTAGTGAAGTACAAGAACAAGACCAGATACACCAGGAACAAAGGCCACAGGCAAACCAACTCAAAAGTAAAGATAACTTCGATCAAATAAAAGAACGCGGATCAATTCCGCGTCTTTTTTATTTTAAGATATTTTTTTAAAAAAATAGGGCAAGAAAGATCTGTTGATCTTGATCTTGCCCTTATTTGGCGCGAGGAAGGAGGACAGGGAAATAGGTTCTGTCCCACGCCAAATTTTGCGGACCATTGTGGTGCATATTTAAGTATAATTTAAATGGTTAAAAAGTCAAGTTATTTCAAACGATTTGATAAAATGTTATAATTATAGTATAGGTTGTTTTTAAATATATAAAGTAGAAGATAAATTAATCATCAAGCCAAAAGCTTGAGTTGCTAAAAAATATGTTGAAAAAGATCTTTGTTTCTTTCTTGGCGCTCTCTATGAGTTTGACTTCGGCTATTTTGCCGATTGGGGCCGCGAGCGCTGATCAAGTTTGCGGAATGGACAACATCACCTATACTTCGGCCGAGGCGGCTGAAGAAGCTGGTGTTGACGTGTCCTATGATTTTGCTTGTGTTGATCCAGCAAGTGAAGACGGACTTTATGAGGCTAAGAGCGACGTGAATTTTGCCGGAATGCTTATAGAGATCGGTACTACCGAATTGCCGACCACTATCATTGTCCGCCGCAATTCGGATCAAAAGGATTTTACGGTCGAGGTTGATGCTGATACGACCTTGGGTCAGAATCGAAGCCAAGCGACAGAATTGTCGGACTGGATCCCGGGTGATCAGATCAGGGTCAGGGGACAACTGAACGAGAATAAGGATACGGTAGAGGCATCAATGCTTGCCAACGCTTCCATGTCATTATCTTTGAACAGGGGAATAAACGGCTGGATCACAGCTATTGATAAAGAGGCAAAAAGCATCACTTATCAGTGGATGAATAGGGAATACGATTTTTCGTATGACGACAACACCAAGTTTGTCGCCGGGGTCAAGAATCCGGCTTCTGTCGACGATCTTGAGGTCAATGACAGGATAAGAGGAAGACTGCTTGATACTACAGGCGATGATCTGGCTAAAATAGTGGTTGTTTTGCGCCGAGGCTCGTCTTTGTTCATGAAATTAAGGACTTTCAGGCCCAACGCTACCTTGGTCAGAATGGATTCGACTATTGTTCCGACCACTATCCAAGTCAGAGTGGATGACACTCCCGGTCTTCGCGCCAATGATGTGAACAACCTGGTCGGAACCGAGGGCACTTTGGTGACAGTGAATATCACTGAGGACACCAAGATCGTACGCAAATATTTCGGAGAGTGTAAGTTGGATGAGTTTTCCATCGGGGATAGCTTGCACATTGTCGGACGTGCAAATGATGACGGCACTGTCGATGCCAAGGTGCTTAAGAATAATTCCATTTGGATGACATCCACCATGGGCGTAGCCGGTGAAGTGAAAAGCATTGACCTGGATGAGAATACTTTTACCATGGATTGGACTCCGATCAAGTATGCAACTAAAAAAGCGCTTTCAGCCGTCTTGGAAGCTGAAGATTCGGAAGTGAGCGCTCAGGCGGTTGCCAACCGGGCTTTGACTGCCAATCGAACGATTTCCGGGTCAGGAGGCATGTCGCAGTTAAGGGACGCTTTAAAGGCCAGGATAAAGAATATCGTAAGCGAGGCCAAAGATACGATCGAATCAGCTGTTGGGCAATTTAAAAGGATGGTGCAGTATAAGAAGGTCAATATATCAAGGATCAGCCACGACGGCATAAAGATCGGCGACCTGATAGATAGGTTGCCTTCGCGCGAGATCACGGTCAGAGTCAATGATAAAACCAGGATCGTGGTTGGAAAAAATACCAATGCCACATTGGCTGATATCAAAATAGGGGATAAAGTGCGCGGTACCGGTGTTAAGCATTCCAGTTTGCCCCTGGTCGATGCCAGGACGGTCGTGGTTGTCAGTTCATTGCCGGAGGTCGAAGAAAGTGAAGATATCGGCCTGGATGATATTAATGAGGTTGTATCCGAGATAGTGACAGAAGATGATGACAGCGTCTTGGTTTCAGAAACAGAGACGGAAACCGAAGAGATCATAGAGGTTGATGAAGATGGCAACGTAGCAGATGATCAAGGAGCTGAAGAAACTGATGAAGAAACAGAGTCCGAAGAAACCGATGAAAATATCGATCAAGAGACATCAACTTCAACTCAGGAAGAAGTTTCAAGCTAAAGAAATTGAATATATAATAAAACCGCTTCTAAAAGGGCGGTTTTATTTTTGGTAAAAAAAGAGCCGCAAACTTCATCCAAGTGAAGTCTGCGGCCCGTGGACCCTATCAAGCTATTGGGCTTTTAATTCGCCCGATATGACATGGACAGTGATTACCAGATTAATGGTCACTGTCACTCTTTCTTCAGGATTTGTACGCAGAATTCCCTCTGCCGTATGTGTTGTATCTCCTTTTTCGTCAAAAGCGACGAGGTCAAGGAGCCACACACGTGGTGCTTCGGGATCCAGATAAGTCGACAAAGCCGACTTATTGCGCAAACCTTTCAGAGTAAGGGTATCGAGAATGATCTCGCTCCCTTCATGCTCCTCCAAACGCAGGATGGCGCTTGATAGGCTTATCGTGTCTATCCTTTCATCAGCAGTTGAGCCTGCTTTAGCAAGAGACTGTTGAGCGATAATTCTCGCTTCAACCACGGTCTCATCAGAGCTTTTGATCCGTTTGGCAAGGCCCAAAGAATCAGTTTCTCCAACATTGACAACAATTTCTATGTTGTCTTCCCGCACCTCCTGCACAGCATTTACCCCCATGTCCTTGGAACACGAGGCTAAAAGCATCGCTACTGCTGCAAAAGAATAGACGTAAATAGGACGTTGTCTTATGTCGACCTCCTTATGGTTAAAGTTGAAAAAAGGCCTTGTTTTCCTATTTACGCTCTAATTAATGTACATATATTTATATTATATCATAAATATTATTTTTTGTCAAACAAAAAAATCGATCCAAATCCAGTTAAGTTTTGCTTATATTACTGAATTTTGTTTCGATTTATCAAAGCATTATTCAAGGTGATCTCATCAGCATATTCAATATCAGAACCCATCGGCAGTCCTCTGGCCAGTTTTGTGATCCTAAGGTCGTATTGTTTTAAGAATCTGGCCAGATACATTGCTACAGTTTCGCCTTCCATGTTGGGTGATAGGGCTAATATTACTTCTTTTATTTTATTTTCCTTGATCCTTTCTTTTAGCTTTTTCAAACTGATATTCTTGTCATCGGAATTATCATTGAAATCTATATTTTTACCAATGATCAAGTATAGGCCGTTGTAAGCCTTGGATGCTTCAATGGCCAGCATTTCTGAAAAACCGGAAACAATACATAGAAGCGAGCGATCTCTTTCTTTATCAGCACAAATTGCACAAGGGTTGGTCTCTGAAAGGGCTAAACAATATGAACAAACTTTTATGTTGTTCTTTAGATCATAAATATGTTTAGCCAGCTTTTCCAAATTTTCCTGTGGCTGTTTTAATAAGTGTATTACAAAACGTTCGGCGGTTCTGGGGCCGACTGTCGGAAGCTGGCTGAGGTCATCGATCAAATTTTGGATGCTTTTTGGATAGCGCACTTTTTGCAAATAGCAAACTGCAAATATATAATCAATATTCTTTGCAATTTGGACTTTGATTACATTCCGGGGAATCCGCCCATCTGCTGGACTTTGATAGCCATATTTTTCTGGGTTTTCTTTATGGCTTCATTGGTTGCTTCGGCAAAAACTTTGGCTAATTCTTCTTTGCTAAGATCGCCCTCTATCTCAACGGTTGAAATGTTCATATTTCCGTCCATTACCACTCGGACGCCTTTTTTTTCAACAGTTGTTGTTTCGTCAGCCAAGGAGCTTTGCAAGTTCTTAGCTTTGTCTCTTAAGTCTTTGAATTGTTTCAATTTGTTAAACATATTGTTATCGCTTCGCGACCCGCACTACGAATGCGGGACATACTAATTTTATTTATTAACTGTTATCGCTTCGCGACCCGCACTACGAATGCGGGACATACTAATTTTATTTATTAACTGTTATCGCTTCGCGACCCGCATTAGCATGTGCCCCATTCGTAGCGGGGCTGCCGCAGGCATAACGGCGGGACATGCGAATTATTTTATTTATTGTTTATATGATATTTTGCAAATACGTTATGTGTTACGCGTTGTGCGTTTAGCGACTAAAATTCAGGCGGCGGTTGCATTGTGTGCGTTTCCAGATTTTTAAAGCTTACTGAGTTTTGATCAAAATACAAATGAGCGACGCCGGTCGGGCCATTTCTGTGCTTGGCTATTATTATCTGAGTCGAACTTTTATCCTCTTCAGATAATTCTTCAAAATTATAATTTCTATCGGCCGCTTTCCTGTAAACGAACATTACCACATCCGCATCCTGCTCAATGGATCCGGATTCTCTTAAGTGGGCCAATTTAGGAATAGCCGGAGATGTTTGTTCAACAGCACGAGAAAGCTGGGATAAGGCCAAAACCGGAATATCCAACTCTCTGGCAATGCCTTTTAGTCCGCGGCTGATCTCCGAAACTTCCTGGACGCGGTTATCGCTGTATTTACCGCGGCCTTCCATCAACTGCAAATAGTCGATGATCAAAAGCCCCAAACCGCGATCCATTTTCAGCCTTCGAGCCTTGGCTCGAATGTCCATTATGGCATTATTGGGCTCATCATCTATATATATGTGAGCCTCGGATAATTCACCCATAGCTTGGCCGATCTTGGAAAAGTCGTTATCCTCCTCGCGGTCTGAAAGTTTTCCGGTTCTCATTTTCCAAAGCGAAACTCCGGCTTGTGCACACAGCATACGATCTACCAGCTGTTCTTTGCTCATTTCGAGCGAGAAGATGCCCACATTCTGCCGGCTTTTGATGGCCGCCATTCTGGCTATATCTAAGGCAAAAGTGGTCTTACCGACACTGGGACGAGCGGCCAGTATGACCAGGTCGGATTTTTGCAGGCCGGCCAGTAAGCCATCCAGGTCATTGAAACCGGTAGGTATGCCTCTTAGTTTGCCGCTTTGCTTGTGCAATTCGTCTATCCTGTCAAAGGCTTGGGTCAGGAGATTTTCGATCGGTACGAACAGATTCTTGGAATAGTTTTGCGACACATCGAAAACCTTTCTCTCTACCGTATCCAAGGTGCTGTCCACATCGCTTTCCTCATCAAAGGATAGATCTGATATCTCTGAGGCCACTTTCTGCAGTTTTCTCAAAGTTGACTTGTTCTTAATGATCTTGGCGTAATGCTCGACATTGGAAGCAGTGGCCACAAAATTCGACAATTCGGCCAAATAGGTCTTGCCGCCGATATCAGACAGTTTCTTTTTTTCTTCCAGTTTGTTCGAGAGAGTGAGGATGTCTATCGGTTCTTGATGCGAAAACAGTTCTCGCATAGCCGAAAAAACGGTTTGATGCGAACCTTTGTAAAAATCTTCAGCGGTGACAATATCGATTATTTTATAGATGGCATTCTTGTCGATCAGGATGCAGGACAAGAGCGATTGTTCCGCTTCGATGTTTTGCGGCGGCAATTTGCCGGCGGTTTCTTTTTCAGCCATAGATTTCGTGATTAGTATTTCTTTATCTTATAAAAAAAAGTATTTTCGCGCAAGTTCATATCTTGGCGGATAGAATGTGGATAACTCCCTTGCCAGTTTTTTCTTGATCTGCTGTTATTAACAGTTTTTATTCATCTGCCACGGTGGGCAGGTGCTAGTGTACCTTAATCACCAAACCAACTAAGGAGGTTTGCTTATGCAAGCTTTTCTGCCGCGAATTCGCGGATCGACGAATCAATCGACGACTACGGCCAAACCGAAGCTACCGGCGAGACAAGCCTTTAACTATCTGCTTTAGCCGCTATTGCCCGGCCAAGTTGAGGTAATTGGTCGAAATGGCTGCGGCAAAATCCTCAAATACGGTTTTTGAATTTTTTTCTTTTCTTTTTCGAAAGGAAGTATCCGTGAACATTCAAGTACGCTGCCGTGGTAGCACGGCGAATTTTTTTCAAATCGGAAACGCGATCAAAGACAGCGAAGCGAAGAAGTACATCATCTGAATCGAAAACAGGATGATGTGCAACTCAAAACAGGATGTCACCTCTCTTTATCTGTATAGATAGAGAGAGGTTTTTTAAATTTTAAAAAAGTCTTGCCAAAAATAAATAATTATGCTAATATAATTTTAAAATAAAAACCTCCCGAATTTACGGGGTTTTTATTTTTGGCATTTTGCGCCGTTAGCTCAGTTGGTAGAGCAACTGCCTTTTAAGCAGTGGGTCCCAGGTTCGAGCCCTGGCGGGGTCACGGTAAGAAAATAGCCCAGGTGGTGGAATTGGTAGACACGCTGTCTTGAGGGGGCAGTGCCCGCGAGGGCGTGCTGGTTCGAGTCCAGTCCTGGGCACAAAACGAAAGCCCGTCCCGGATGCTGTTCGGGACGGGCTTCTTTTTTCCGGGTGCTCGTTTCCGGGTTCCGGACAGCGGGGAATCAAACTGCTCCTGTCCCGACATACCGTCCGGCAGACCGGCAAAGTGAACCAGTACTACTACCCAAACAGCTG
>WJLG01000017.1 GCA_014728685.1 Candidatus Falkowiibacteriota bacterium | reverse complement strand
TTTCTTGAATTTTCCTTCTATCATATATTTATGTCTGATTAGTCAAAATTCCCTATTTACAAGTATAACATAAAAAAAATAAATAAAAAGCAGGAAAATATCTTCCTGCAAAGGTCATTAAATCTCATCAATCAAAATCGTTTTCTACTCAACAAGGTTCTTGCCGATGCGAAAAACATCCCCGGCTCCCATCAACACCACTATTTCTTCTCGGTCGATGGTTTGGCGAAGATGCTCCTCGGCCTCTTTAAGAGTTGGAATGTACAATATCTCCTTATTATTTTCCAATTGTTTGACCTTGTCAACCAGCTCCCGGCTATCTACTCCGCCCTGCTGTTCGCGGGCCGAACCGTAAATATCCAAAACTATCACCTTATCAGCCTGAGAAAAGCTCTTGGTAAATTCATCGAACAAAGCCTTAGTCCTAGTGAAAGTATGCGGATGAAAAACAACCGTTATTTTATTATCAGGATAAGAAGACCGCAGACCATCAAGGGTTGTTCTTATTTCGGTCGGATGATGAGCGTAATCATCTATAATAGTGGCTCCTCTGAATTTACCCATAACCGACATCCTTCTTTCGGTGCCGGTAAAATCAGCCAAGTGGGTTCTGATATCTTTGAGTTCGATCTCCAGCTCGATCGACGCGGCAATGACAGCCAAGGCATTCAAGATATTGTGCTTGCCCAAAAGAGAGGTCGAAAAATCGCCCAGCTCATCTCCTTCCAATTTAACTTTAAAGAATTGCCGGCCTTTTTTGTTCTTGATATCATAGGCCATCAAAGAAGCGTCATTATCAATGCCATAGCTAATGATCTTGCCGGCGCATCTTGAAGCTACTTTAGCCACGTCCTCATCATCAAAATTAGCTACCAAAAATCCTTTCTTGGGGATCTTTTTCACAAAATCTGAAAAAACTTTGATATAAGATTCTTTGGTTGGGAAAAAATCATGATGATCATGATCGATGTTGTTCAATACAACGGCTTTAGGCTGATAAAGTCCCAATTTATTCTGATACTCATCCGCCTCGATCACCAAAAGATCGGACTTGCCGGTAATAGCCGCTCCTTTGAACTGGGGGACGTTCGATCCCACCATGACATTGGGCTCGAGCCCCGACATCATCATTACGAATCCCAGCCAAGCGGTAGTGGTGGTCTTTCCATGCGAACCGCAGACAGCTAGGCCGTACATTCGATCGAATATTTCAGATAGGATCTCGGCATAGGTATACACCTTTTTCCCGGATGAAAGTACTTTTTTCACTTCAATGTTGTTGTCAGAAGTATAAGCTGAAGAACGGATGAAAAGATCGGCATCTTCTGAAATGTTGTTTTCACTAAAGCCTTCATAAAAAGAAATACTTGTGGCATTCAAGATCTTATCTGTCATGAATTTTTCATCAGTATCTGACCCGCTGATCTCGTATCCTTTGGACGACAAAAACTGAGCCAGCATGGTCATGCCGACGCCCTTGATGCCTATCATATAGATCTTTTTTATCTTGGATAAATCCATAAATTATTTCAATGTCTCTTCGATCAATTTTATGATATTTTTTGAACCATTCTCTTTCATAAAATCTCCTATCTTTTTCGAAAGGTCGTTTTTGAGCGAATCTTGAATCAAAAGCTTTTTGACCATATTCAAAAAATTATCAGACAAAATCTCATTCTCTTCCAACACCATGGCCGCACCCGCCTTGGATAAGGCGCAGGCATTGTCTTCCTGGTGGGAATTCGGCATCGGGATCACGATCGCCGGCTTCTTCAGACCCGAAAGTTCGACTATGGTGCCAAGTCCGGCGCGGCTGACGACCAGGTCGCTTGAACGGATGATCGATAATAATTCCTCATGCGGCAAAAAATCGATCTGTTTATAATTCTTGCGCTTCAATCCGACACTCTTCCCTTCTCCGGAAATATGGATCAAATTACAAATAGAGGACAGATCATCGATGCTTTTTCTTACCAATTCGTTGATAGCCGCCGCTCCGGTCCCGCCGCCCATTATCAAAAGCAGAGGAAGGTCTTTGTCAAATCCGTATTCATTCATTATTTCTTCTTTTTTCTTCTTTATCTTTTCCTTTTTGACCGAAAAAGGAGCACCTGTCCAAACAGCTTTCTTTCCGTAGCGCAAAAGAGAGGTTTTGAAGGACACGGCCACCTTTGCCGCTGTCGGCGCCATTATTCTGTTGGCTAATCCGGGACGCACATCAAGTTGGATTATCAAAACCGGGATCCTAAGCATCCAGGCCGCCCAAGCGACCGGAACGGAAACAAAACTCCCGGCTGTGATCACCAGATCCGGCTTTTGTTTAGTAAGCATGAGAACGGATTGCAAAAAACCCAAAAATATCAAAAAAGGATCGAAAAAATTCTTCCAGCTCATATATCTTCGCAGCTTGCCGGAAAAGATCCCGGCAAAAGCGATCTTTTTTTCTTTGACCAATTGTTTTTCTATTTCCGCCCGGCCGCCGATAAAGAAGAATTCATATCCATCATTTTCCGAAAGATCATCGACCAAAGCCAAAAGCGGCGTGACCGATCCGCCGGTTCCGCCTCCGCTAAATATTATCTTTTTAAGCTTCTTGTTTCCCATATTTAGATATTAGCATAAAACAAATAAAAAAATAACTCAAGTATGGCTATCTGAGTTATTTTTTATATTTTTGAAATATATTTATTACTGCATTGAAGCCACTTGCTCCTCGTCAAGAATCTGATTGTCTTCCTGGGCCGGAGCATCCATGATCTCAGCTATTTGCTCCTCGCTCAAACCTTGGTCTTTCAATTCTTTTTCAATATTCAAAGTTGCACCCATGCCATTAGCCAAATTTTCCAGGTTGGCTTCTTTAAATTTTAAACTCACTTGTTCACCTTCTTCCACGAATTCTATCTTCATTTCTTCAGGATCTTCCAAATATTTATCCAAACCGGCACTTAGATCTGCTTTTTCACCGGCTTTACCGGCGCTGGCAAGAGCGCCGATCAGCATTAAACCCTTTAAGCCCCCTCTTAATTTTTCCATAGGGCTTTTCTTCTCCTTTTTTTCCGGAGAAGGCATCATGTTGAAACTTTCTTTCATAGTTTTTGTTTTTAATTTTTATTTTATTAATTTAGATGCAAAAAGGCCCCTTAAGGGCCTGTGCTCTATATTATAAGCATATCATTTTACGGTTTTTCAGTCAATGTGGATAAATAAAATTAATTATTATTTAACTAATATTAAATATTATCCCCATTTTTTCCTGCCCAGCACGGTATGCTTGCTGATATTGGTCAAAATGCCGAAAGCTATCAATATCGATATCAAGCTTGATCCGCCGTGGCTTATCAAGGGTAAAGGCACTCCGGTCATAGGAATGATCCCTATGATACCGCCTATATTCAAAAAAG
>WJLG01000016.1 GCA_014728685.1 Candidatus Falkowiibacteriota bacterium | reverse complement strand
TGTCGCGGAAAGCCACATCACCCACGAAATAAGCGCCCTTGACCTGGCTCCAATAAGTTTTGATATATCTTTTCGGATTATTGAATACTGTCCTGATCATGGATGGCCAGGGATTTCTGATGATCAGATAACCGCCTTTTCCGACCGGGGTTCTGCGGCCATTTTTGCCGACCACGTCGGCGATTATTCCCGGCAAAGCATTGGTAGCACTTCCCGGCTTCATCGGAGTTACCGGCATCGGCGAGATCATATTGGCGCCGGTCTCGGTCTGCCACCAAGTGTCCATGATCGAGCATCTTTTCTTGCCGATATTCTTATAGAACCAATCCCAGGCTTCCGGATTGATCGGCTCGCCTACCGAACCGAGAAGCCTTAGAGTTTTCATCTTGTGCTTGGCCGGCCATTTGGCGCCATAACGCATCATAGCCCTGACCAAGGTCGGCGCGGTGTAAAATATCGTAACCTTATATTTTTCCACCACTTTCCAGATCCTGTCCGGCTTGGGCATATCCGGCACACCCTCATACATCACGGTAGTAACGCCGGCCATCAAAGGACCGTAAATGATATAGCTATGGCCGGTGATCCAGCCCGGATCAGCCGTGCACCAAAAGATATCATCTTCTTTGATATCCCAGACATACTTCATAGTCCTCATCACGCAAACCGGATAGCCTCCATGGACATGAACCACGCCTTTCGGTTTGGAAGTGGTGCCGGAAGTATAGAGAACAAAAGCCGGATCCTCAGAATCCATTTGCGCGCATTCAGCCTTGGCGCTCATGCCTTTGATAAAATCCTTCATCCAAATATCCCTTCTCTTGTTAAAACCGACTTTTTTCTTGTTGTTCTTGGTAACGATCACTTTTTTTATACTGCGGCAACTCTTGACCGCCTCGTCGACTATTTTCTTCAGATCGATAACCTTGCCGCGCCTAAATGAACCGTCAGCTGTAAAAAGAATTTTAGCCTTGGCATCCTGGATCCTCTGCGCCAAAGCGCCGGAAGAATAACCGGCATAAACTACGGAATGCATAACACCCATCTTGGCGCAAGCGATCATCACCATGGCTATTTCCGGTATGTTGGGCATATAGACAGCTGCTCGGTCGCCTTTTTTCAGGCCGAATTTCTTCATGGCATTGACCAGTTTGTTGACTTCGCGATAAAGCTCTTTATAAGTATATTTCCTGACGCGTCCGGTCTCATCTTCCCAGATGATAGCGGTCTTGTTCTCTACCGGAGTGCCGATATGCTTGTCCAGCACATTGTAAGCCAGGTTTGTCTTGCCGCCGACATACCATTTATAAAAAGGCTTTTTCTTTTCATCCAAAGTCTTGATCCAAGGCTTGAACCATTCGATGTCATGGCCTGCTTGATCCCAATATTTGATCGGATCCTTAGCCGCGTCTTTCAAAACTTTTTTGTAGTTCTTAATATTGGCATTCTTGACCGTGGTCTTCGAAGGCTTGACCTTTTTAGCGTTCTTGATCAAAACCTCGGTCAATTCCGCCTTGGTTTTCTTTTTTATTGTTTTTTTCTTAGTAGGCATAGAAGTATATTTAATGATTTTTTATTGACAAAATTTAATATTTATGATATAATTATATTATTAACAATTTACAATCACTATATGAAAGGGGCTTTCTAATGAAAAAGCTGTCAGCATTTATTTGTTCGATATTAGTTGCGTTTCTGATCATCTCGATATATTTTGCTTGTAAAACTAAATCTGAAATAGCTGAAATAAACGAGATGGTGAATTACATGACGAGGGCCATAGTCGACGGCTCGATAAAAGTCGTTGAAGAGCCCAATGGTGAATGCGAATTAGTTTTCCCTGGGGGGAAAGCTGAAGCTTTACCCTCATACAAAAATGAAAGTGGCTCTCTGGTATTACGGAGAATAAAATAAATGTCACTTTCATAGCGCTAAGCAAAAATGCTTAGCGCTCTTTTTTTAATTAACATTCATCTTCACTAATTCCCGATATTCCTGAACAACGGCATGCCGGTGGACGGACTGGTCGGAACATAGATCGTGCCTTCACGGCCTTCCAATTCCTTGATGTATTGATAATACAGATATCTGTCGGTCAATGATTCATTGATTATCCTCTGCGCATCCCTTTGGCCTTCGGCTTCGATGATCTTTCTTTCTTTTTCTTTCTTTTCTTTGTCCAGGATAAAATCATATTTTTGCGCTTCTTGTTCAGCCTGCAATTTTTCCTGGATGCTCTGAGCTAAATTGGCCGGTAAAGCCACGTTGCGCAAAAGCACATCTTCGATCACTATCCCTCTTTCTCCAAGTTTTTCTTTCAGACTGTCCATTATTTTCCCGGCGGCTTCGGCTCGTTTTTCCGAATACAGATCTTTGGCATTATACTGAGCTACGATCTCTCTGATAGTGGTTCTAATGGCCGGCCTGATCAGCTTTTCATCATATTTAAGACCGACTTCCCTGTAAACATCCGAGGCTTTTTCTTCATTCAAATGATACAGAACTGTCATATCAAGATCCACTTTCAAGCCTTCCTTGGTAAGCGAGGTTATGGAATCATTACCCAGCTTCTTGCCTTCGTTGGTGGCGATGCTCATGGTGTATTCTTCGGTCCTGATACTCATCTTGTTGATCTTGGCCAAAGGAATGACCAAATGAAAACCGCTCCTAAGCTCCTTATCCTTAACGCGGCCAAAAAGAGAATAAACTCCGGTTTCTCCGGCCTCAACAATCTGTATCGAAGCAAAGAAGAGCCAAACTATGATTATGAACGCTACGAAAAAAGTTATGCCTCTTTTGGCTTTCTTGAAAAACTCCGCTTGATTTACATCTATGGTTTTTGCCATATTTTTATGATTATATTTTTTAATATATTTAAAAAGAATAAAAAATATTATCGCCAATACTAAAATCGGCCCGATCTTCGAATTCAAGATCGGCCCGAGTATGATCAGTGCTATTATGATAAAAGGTAATTTTTTCTTGATCGACTCGTTCATCTTTAGAGCAATTAAAATAAAAAATTAATTATCCTTTGAGGGGATCACTAATAGAATTATAGCATTTATAAGCCAAGCGAACAACACCAAATTGAGGTTTATATAAGCCAAAACCATCCTGGGAAGCAAGAACTCCAAGATGAATGATAAAGCCAAAAAAACAGATAGGGCATAAAATATTTCTTCAAAAAAGATCCTTGGTTTCACAATTTTAAATTATTTAAAAATTAAAGATCTCTTTAGCCTTATCCCAAAGGGACTTGCCTTTCAATTCCAGTCTTATCTCCCCTATCTCTATCATGTCATCTTGTTCATCGTCAGCTCTTAACCCGGGCGCAGAGATCATAAACCCGTATTTATTATCTTCAATATAGCCTTGAGTAAGATCGAATCGAGCGACAGCGGTTTTCCAGTCTTCATCCTCATCCGGGTCCTCATAACGAGCGATCACGAAATCAACCGCATTAAGGTCAAGATCCTTGTCCGCTTTTTTTATCCTTGGATCGATCAAAGATTGCTTTGAGAAGGAAAAAACTCCGTCCCCGGAAATTATCAAGCCGTCTTTTTCCAATTTGGCTAAACTGATGCCGGACAAAAGATCGCTTTCGAACTGCTTGTAAGTTTCTTTGACAGCCAGATCAAGGGTACGGGATCCGTCCCCCGGCTCTATTTCAATATTTTGCAAGGAATACGGATCAGTCGTGATCGCTTGCAATCTTCTGCTGTTGGTATAAACATTAACCGGCGCTTTGGTCTTCAAAAGTTCCAACTTGCCTATGAAAGCAAATTTGCTTTGCGCGCTTTCTATTTTTTCCGTTACTATGTCGCTTCCGGCTTTTAATTCTATCTTATACACACCCTCGGGCAAAGACGGTAGTTTTAATTCCATGTTCATGTTTTGGCTTTTTTCTTTCAAGCCTTCTTCCTCGCTCCTGTCGTCTTTAAGCGAAAGACTGTCTATCAACTTGTTATCATAATATAGATAAAGTTCTACATCGTCTTTGTCTTTGTTTTTATTCTGATCATAAAGACTGAGCTTGAGTGATAAAGTTTCATCTTTCAAATAAACATAAGCCTGCCAAGCGCCGACAAGAGGCGCGGCTATCGCCTGTTCTTCGCCCGGCTCGTAATCCTCTATGACATATTCGGTTTTGAGGTCATAATTATAAACCGCTATTTTTGAAGATGGCGGCGGATCGCTCAAAAATTCATCTATGCTTTCATATTCTTCATCTTTTTGCAGTAATAGAACGCTGTTTTCCTTTATGGGATGCCAAAAGGAAAACAATTCATCCAATAAGCGATTCTCAACCGGCTCCATTTTATGGCGCCAAACGACATTGTCGACCAGCAATCCGGCTTCTATCAAGGGCAGGTCGTCCGGATTTCTGTATTTGACCAACATTCGCGCCGTATCAAACCCCCTGGGAACGCGCAAGCTGAAATAGACCGGATCACCGATAATGCCGGCCCGGTCCCGGCCATAATTCACCCTCTCCTTAGGGCCGATCTTGCTGATAAAATCGCTTCTTTTTGGAATATTATAAACATAAACAGCTCGGCCGTTTGGCAGAATTTTCAGCCAAAAAAGTGCAAAAAAGACGGCTATCAGCAGACAGGCCAAGACCATTCTTGTTTTTAAGCGAAATCTGTTCATATGGGTATTATAGCACATATCGGATAACGCATAACACGTAACGCATAACGAAATAAAAAGATCAAATTGCAAATTACAGATATAAAATACTAATTATATACGAATAAATACTAATCTAACGAATGCGTCTTTTCACAATACATAATATTCTTGTCATCCTGAGTGTTAGCGAAGGATCTATTCGTATAACAAACTGCAAAGATCAAATTGCAAATTGCAAATATTTTCTTAATCTACGTATAACGCGGATCAAATGAATTCGACATTCAGGCTATTTTTCGGCCGCGTCCGGC
>WJLG01000015.1 GCA_014728685.1 Candidatus Falkowiibacteriota bacterium | reverse complement strand
CGGCCACACAGGCTGAATTCTTATCTTCATCGATCTTGGCTTTGGCTCGGCAACCGGTCGAGACGCCGGTTTCCGTGAAACATTTCAAATAATCGATCAACTTTTCCGGCTCTTCCTCTTGGATACAGTACTGAGTGAGCTGCTCATCGATCTCTTTTTCGCCATGCATAACATAATATACGAATTTCAATTCAAAATCGATCTTATCCCCCAAAGTTTCAACCACCGGCAACATGCCTTTTTCATTCTGAAGGCCGTAAGGGCAATGACTCATGACAAAAAGCTCGACTTTCGGCTTATTGGTCTTAGTGATATCCAAAGGATCCTGTTTTGGGTTTTCAGGCAACTTCTCTTCTTGCTCGGCCTCTTCTGCAACCTCTTCCTCTGCGCTTGTCTTTTCTCCTTGAATAAAGAAATATTCCCCGTCTTTGGAGATATATGTATCAACGGTTCCATTGGGAACGTTTACCTCTGTCTTATAAACCGTGCCCAAGTCTTCGATCTTATTGACCGTAAGATCTTCCATGCCCGGCTTTTTGTATTTTTCGTTCAGGATCTTTTCAGTTTTAGCCTTAGCTTCTTCCGGACCAATAAAAGCTTCCAGATCAACACCTGCTCTTTGGGCCGGACTCTGCCCGCAGCCGGCTAATAATAAAGCCAAAAAAAGTGTTAACAAAATAGTTTTCTTCATAGTTTTTAAATTTAATTGATCTCTTTTAAGTCTTTCTATATTATCAAAATTAAAGACCTAAGTCAAAAGACGGCGCCATATAAAAAGATATAAGTCAACGTTGAAAAAACAGACAAAAAACTATACAATATATTATATTGCTAAATTGTTAAATTGCTTCATTGTTGCTACTGCTTCATTGTCGCATCGTACTATATATGACATACGACACTATTATCATCGGAGCCGGTCCGGCCGGATTCACCGCCGGCATCTACGCCGCCAGGCGCGAAATGAAAACCTTGATCATCGGCGCCACTATGGGTGGGCAGATGCTTTGGGCATCAGAGATCGAAAATTATCCGGGTTTCAAATCCATAAAAAGTTTTGAGTTAGTGAACAAGATGAAGGAACAAGCTGAATCTTTTGGCGTGGAGATCAAAACAGACGAAGTGAAAAGGATCGAAAAAGAAAGAGATGTATTCAAAGTCCACACTGAAAAGGAGTCATACGAGGCCAAAACAGTGATCGCAGCTCTGGGCGCCTCTCCGAGAAGACTGGCTATCCCGGGCGAAGAGGAGTTCAAAGGACGCGGAGTCACCTATTGCGCCAATTGCGACGGACCTTTTTACAAAGACAAGGTCGTAGCTGTGGTCGGCGGAGGCAACAGCGCCCTGGACGCGGCCGAGATCATGGGCAAAATCGCCAAAAAAGTCTATTTGATCCACAGAAATGAAGAGTTTAGAGCTTTTGAAACCTTGATCAAACAAGTTCAAGAAAAAGAAAATATCAAATGCCTGCTCAATTCCGAAGTCAAAGAGATAATAGGCGAAGCCAAAGTCAACAAGATCAAAGTCTTGAATAACAAAACCAATGAAGAAAAAGAGATCGAGCTCAATGGGATCTTCATTGAGATCGGCCATATCGCCGAAGTCGATCTGGTCAAAGACTTTGTTGATATTGATGAACAAAACGAAGTGATAGTTGATGAAAAATGCGCCACCAAAACTCCGGGCCTTTATGCTGCCGGCGACATCACCCAAATACCTTACAAACAGATCACAATTGCAGCCGGACAGGCAACGATCGCCGCTCTGGCCGCTTATCAATATATTCAGCTCAAGGCCGGCAAAGAAGCCAAGATCATCGATCGCGGACACCATTGATGCAAGCTTCAAATTGCAAACTACAGATAGCAAATAAAATTTCAATATAAAAATACCTAAAGAAACATCAACTAGCGGTTATGAATTCAAATAAACGATAACTGCTAACAAAAGGAGGAGAATAATGATCTTTAAATTTCATAAATGGTACGATACTGTGCCGGAGCCTTGGCGGCTTTTGCTCATACTGGCAATGATAATACCAGGCCTTATTATGCTCGACTCAGATGCAAAAATTTGGAGTCTTACAGGCTTGGGGCTTGTTGCCCTTTTGGCTTTTTCCAGAGCGTACTATATTGTTAAAACCAAGAGAAGGATATAAATTCAACCCAAAAGGAAGGCTGATATGAGTAAAATGGTAGTGGTACCTCATTTTGGACAACCTTTTGAAGTTGATACATCTGATGAGGCTTGCGAAAAATTCGGCTTCAGACATGGCGAGGAAATAATCAACCACGACGGCGATATGGGTACTATCGCTGGAGTCGCCCCCGCCAACGAAATAGATCATTGGCCTCAAGCGTTGTGGTACACGCTTAAAGAAAACGGAAAGGCTATCTATACACACCCTATCAGAGCTGGTGATATCAAGCGTATTAGCTCCGCGGTCTAAAATCTTTTTATGTACCGCCAATATACTGAAAAGTTGAGGCGGTTTTTTCTTTTCAAAAAAATTTAAAAAAACTCTCCGAATACAGCGGAGCGGAATGCAAGAGGTAGCGCAAATCCCGCACTAATTTTCGGTGTTAAAAATTAGTTTGATCAAAACAGAAAACGCGTGTGATTGTTAAAAACTCCAGCCAAATCCCACAAAAATTAGTGCGGGATTTGGGCGGAGTCCTGCCATTCCTTATGAATCTAATATGAAAGGCGGGGCGTAGCCAGATACACGCTGTTATGTGATGTAGTCAGAAATTTCTATTCCTTAATGTATTTTTTAGCAATTTAATCATCAATAGTGGGATCGGCATGCAATACACCATTTTCATACCACATTTCCTCAGGACTAAAATCATCTACAAAATATGATTCTTCACGAATATTATCTACCGTTGTCACAAATTGATCATCGGGGTCTTTATTTATATCTTTTATGGTTGTTTCAATCCATTCTTCTTTGAGATGTATACCGCCTTGGCCTACATCAGCATCTGAACTTGTGTCATACACTTTTCCTTCAGGTTGTCTTATTTTTATTTTCATGCCAACTTCAAGTTTATCAAAATCTACTTTTTCTCTATTTTTTTTACTCTCTTGTGGTGGAGTAATACCTTCAAATTTTTCGGGCATAGTATTATGGTTAAATTATTAAACTCATTAAATTATATCATAAGTTATGTTCGACCTGAAATAAATTGCCAAAAAATTCTAAAATGTAAAAAGAAATTTCTGGCTATTTCGCATAAGCAGCTGTTGTGCGACAGTTTGTGGTGTGAACGATAGTGAACAGCACAAATTGGAGCGCAAGAGGTGCTGGTAAGCGCACAACATCAGGATTTAGAGAAGTTTCGAACGTAGTGAGAAATTTGGGTAAAATTCTGCAAGAATTTCCTCTAAATCCTTGTTAAATGAGGGTGAGCGAAGCGAAAGGCTGCAAGCCGTCCCCTTGGAGTTGAAAAAAAGACCGTCTATTTATTATATAGCCCTGAAAGAAAAAAAATAATACCCAACGACCATAATCCAATATGCATACTTATTCCTATAGGACTTGTCACCCCAATTATTGAAAAAATAAATCCTAAAAATAACATCGGATTAGAATAATTAGGGCTTATTTTATTTTT
>WJLG01000014.1 GCA_014728685.1 Candidatus Falkowiibacteriota bacterium | reverse complement strand
TCCACCACCTTAGCTTCTAAAAATAAGCAATCATTGATCTTGGCTGAGAATAATTATTTACAAGCTAAAAATGCCTATCTTCAGATTAATGGCATTTCGCCTAACAAGGATAATATATTGACCTATCTGTATAAGACCTCAGATCTAATGAAAAAGATCAAAGGATCCGTATCTGATACAGTCGAAGTGCTTGAGAATACCACCACCAATCGTGGTTTTTCAGAATCCACTCTGGTAGCGCAAAGGCAAGCCTATAGAGGCATTCTTTCCTCAGTCGTATCAGAACAAGCAAAGATACAGGCGTCGATAAACAGTATAGAGAATATAAGCCTGAATGACACTAAATTGAAAAACTCTTTGGAAACAGCCGTTGATTCGGCCGCAACCCAGCTTGACCTGGCAAAGGTTGCCCATGATAATGCATTGGTCAATCTTGAAAAAGCCAAGCAGGCCAAAGAGCAGCAGCTTCTTTCCGCCAAGATGTCTTTGGATAATTCTTTATCGCAGCTTAATATGAGCCGTGATCAATTCGGAGATTTGACCGCCAAGGCTCCGATCGAGGGGAGGATCAGTAAAAAAGCGGTTGATATGGGAACGCAAGTCAATCCGGGACAGATGATCGCCCAGATCTCCCAGTCCAAGGAAGTTAAAATAGAGATCAATCTGAACTCAGATGAAGTTTATTTGGTCGATCTCGGGCAGAAGGTGATCATAAATGAAGAGTTTGAAGCCAAGACCAGCTCTATTAATCCGGTGGCGGACGAGCTGACCAGAAAAGTAAAGGTGGAAATAAAATTTGATAATAAAGATAATGATCTTATTCCGGGGACAACGGTTGATGTTGAAATTCCATCCAAAGAGGAGGAGGTAAAAAATGTTTCAGAAGCCGCTATTTTTATTCCGCTTAAAGCGATAAATATCAATCAGGTTGAAAAATTCGTATTTATTTTAGAAGATGGCCGAGCCAGGAAGATATCTGTCGAGACCGGAGAACAAAGAGGCGGCCTGGTGGAAATAGTTTCCGGCTTGTCGGTTGGAGATCAACTGGTGGTCGACGGCAGTCGAATACTTGAAGATGGAGATCTTATCGAAATTAAATAGTTTTATGTATGACCGAAGAAAGATATAGAGAAAATATAGAAAAAAAATTAGAAAAGGCTTTTGATAAGCAAAAGAATTCGATTGCCGGTTTTTTTGTAAGGAATTTCCGTTTTACTTATTTGATCGTGCTGGTCATTATCGTCTTAGGAATTATTTCTTATTTTGCTCTTCCCAAAGAGGCTGATCCGGAAATAAAGATTCCTTACGCCGTGGTCAATACCGCCTATCCGGGCGCATCGCCGGTAGATGTTGAAGAATTGGTCACGGACAAGATCGAAGCCGAGATCAAAAATTTGGACAACCTAAAACAATTTGATTCTTCTTCCGGACAGGGATTTTCTTCCGTGTTTGTGGAATTCTACGCTGAGGCCGACATCGAAGCCAGCATAGCTGATCTAAAAGACGCGGTTGATAAATCCAAGCAAGAGCTTCCAGACGAAGCCACCGACCCGGTTGTTTCCGAAGTTAGCTTTACGGATGTTCCGATAGTCACTTATGCTTTGTCCGGCAACTATTCGGATAAAGAACTGAAAGAGATCGCCAAGATCCTGGAAGAGGAATTGGAAACCGTAAAAAATGTTTCCAAAGTTGAAGTTGTTGGTGGTATTGAAAGAGAATTCCATATAATAGCCGATCAAGTTAAGCTGGTGAACTATGGGATCGGATTGGAACAGATAAAAGCGGCTATTTCCAGAGCCAATATCAGTTTGCCGGCCGGGGATATCAAGATAGATGATTATAAATACAATATAAGAGTAGCTGGAAAATTCGAAAGAATAGAGGATCTGGATAGCGTAGTGGTTGCCACCTATGAATCCAGTCCGATATTCCTTTCAGATGTAGCTTTGATAAAAGATTCTTTTAAAGAAAAAAGGTCTATCTCCAGATTGGCTGTTTCCGGCCAAGAAGCTGAGAACGCCATTTCTTTGCAAGTACACAAACGAACCGGCGGTAATATAATCAAGATCGTTAAGGCTGCCGATAAGATAGTCGATCAGGCGGTGTCATCTGAAAGATTACCAAAAGATATAAGCATTAGAAAGTTGAATGATTATTCGGAATTCATCAATCGAGACCTGTCCACCTTGGGAACAAGCGCTTTGCAGACTTTTATCTTGATAAATATCATACTTCTTTTGATACTGAGTTTTAGGGGAGCTTTAGTGACCGCCTTATCGGTACCGATCGCTTTTTTGATGACTTTTATATTTTTATTCATTCAAGGAATGACCCTGAACGGTATGGTTTTGTTCTCTTTGGTTTTGTCTTTGGGGCTGATGGTTGACAACGCCATTATTATAATGGAAGGCATAGATGAGTACGTTAAGCAGCACAAAAAGACCATATACCAAGCAGCCATCCTTTCGGTTTGGAATTTCAAATGGCCGATAATCTCCGGGACTATGACGACAGTTTGCGCTTTTGTGCCCATGTTTCTGGTCTCAGGAATAATGGGAGAGTATGTTTCCATATTGCCGAAAACGATCATAGTCACACTTCTATCCAGTTTGTTTACCGCGATCATAATCATTCCGACTTTGGCCACTCGGTTCATTAAAAAGGTTTCCGCCAACGGCAACAATGGCCGAAAAAGATTTTGTTTCGTGTCTCAAGTAAATATGCTGAAAGGAATTTATGAAAGACTTTTAAGAAAAATACTTTCAAACAAAAAAAGAAGAAGAAAATTGATAGCCTCTTTTTGGATAGCTTTTATTTTGGCTATCGCCATTCCGGCGTCGGGGCTTATGAAGATAGAAATGTTCGGCGTGATCGATTTTGATTATTTTTATATCAATACCAAGCTTCCGGCCGGCTCCACCTTGGAAGCTTCGGATGAGGCAACTAAAATGATAGAAGAAGTTGTGGCCAAAGTGCCGGAGCTTGATAATTACGTAGTGAGTGTTGGCAGTAATATGAATATAATGGAAGGAAGCTCGGGTCTGCATAAAAGTAATTTGATAGTTAATTTGGTAGAAGCAAAAAACAGAAATAGAAAAAGCTATGAAATAGCCGAGGAATTGAGAAAGGAGCTGAGTAAAATACAAGGAGTCGAAATAACAGTTGATGAGCTGACCGCCGGTCCGCCGTCCGGAGCCCCGATAGAAGTTCGAGTTTTCGGCGATGATCTGAAAACAATGACCGGTTCAGCTGAAAGGATCAAAGAGTATTTCAAGAAGATACCCGGAGTTATCAATGTCCGTTTAAGCACGGAGGATTCCGCCGGAGAGTTCGTTTTTAATATAGACAAGACCAAGGCGGATTTTTTCGGGCTATCGGTCGCCTCTATTGCTTCAACTTTGCGCAATGCTATTTATGGAACCGAAGCTACCAGTGTGAATGTCCGTGGCGAGGATATAGATATCATTATAAAATACAACCAAGAGAATTTTAATGATCCAAAAGACCTGAAAAATATTTTGATATTCGGCCCCAGAGGAGCGGTTCCTTTGAGCCAAGTGGCTGAAGTCGATCTGGAGCCATCCCTTTTGTCTATCGGCCATAGGGACGGGGATAAACTTATCAGGGTGACGGCTGATATCGAAGCAGGAGCTAATCTACCCAAGATCATGAAAGATTTTGAGCAAGATCAAGATAAGCTGGATATATCGCCGGACCTTAGACTTTCGGTCGGAGGTGAAGTTGAAGATATAGAAAAATCATACAAAGAGATATTTACTTCCATGATCTTGGCCGTGTTTTTGATAGCCGGCATTTTGATCCTCCAATTCAACTCATTCAAACAACCGCTTATTATAATTTTCGCTCTGCCGCTTTCTATAATCGGCGTGATCATCGGACTCAATATAACCGGACAAGCTTTTTCCTTCTTAGCTTTTATCGGGATCGTGGCTTTGGCCGGCATAGTGGTCAATGATGCGATCGTCTTGATAGATAGGATCAACAAGAACATAGAAGACGAGATGGATTTTGAAGAAGCGATCATCAATGGCGGTCTTTCCAGAATGCAGCCGATATTTTTGACTTCTCTAACAACCGTAGCCGGTATTTTTCCATTGATATTCGCCGATGAGATGTGGAGAGGCTTTTCTATCACCGTGATCTCTGGTTTGGTTTTCTCTACTATGTTAACATTAGTAGTGATGCCAGTAATGTATTATGGAATTTGCCGTGAGAAAGCAGAGATAAGTGATAAATGATAAAAGATCAAACAATTAATTTAATTGAATTTTGAAGATTGATAATTATAAATTGAATTTATGTCTTTATCCATAGGAATTGTAGGTTTGCCGAATGTCGGCAAATCCACTTTATTCAATACGCTTACAAAAAAACAGGTTGAAGCATCCAATTATCCTTTTTGCACCATTGAGCCGAATGTCGGCATGGTGACGGTGCCGGATGAACGGCTTGAGCCTTTGGCCAAGATGTCCAAGTCGGCTAAAGTGGTGCCGACCTATATTGAGTTTGTCGACATTGCCGGCCTGGTTAAGGGCGCCAATGCGGGCGAAGGCCTGGGTAATCAATTCCTGGCCAATATTCGTGAGTGTGATGCTGTCCTGGAAGTCGTGCGTGATTTTGAGAATTCCGATATTCATCATGTTGACGGCAAGATAGACCCGGATTCAGATAGGGAAACGATCGATACCGAACTTTTATTAGCTGACATGGCGACTATGACTAAAGCCTTAGAGCGAGCCGAGAAGGATGCTAAGAGCAATAAAAAAGAAGAAATTCGTTTAAGAGATGTGCTTAGGAAAGTAAAAGAAGAAATGGAAAATGGAATTACGGTTCGAAACATCGAATTGGACAAAGAAGATGAAAAGCTGATCAAACAATTCAATTTCTTGACTGCCAAACCGATCATTTATGTTTTGAATATTTCCGATTCAAAGGTAGAAGTGGATAAGGCTAAGTGGCAAAAAGACACCCTTGAGCTTAATATAAAATTAGAAAATGAAATTGCCAGCTTATCCGAAGAAGAGCAAACTGAATATATAAAGGAATTAGGACTATCTGAAAGCGGTCTTGATAAATTGGTTAAAAAAGCCTATGAGATACTCGGCTTAGTAAGCTTTTTGACTACCGGTCCGGAAGAAACCAGAGCTTGGACCGTAAAGGCCGGATCAAGCGCGCCGATCGCGGCCGGACGCATCCATACTGATATTCAAGAAGGTTTTATAAGAGCGGAAGTTATCAATTGGCAAGATCTATTGAACGCCGGAAGTGAAGCGGCTGCCAGGGAGAAAGGCTTGATCAGGACCGAAGGCAAGGATTATATTATCCAAGACGGAGACGTTTGCCATTTCCTTCACAGCAAATAAGATCAATTATCAATATTATGTTCATAAAAACGCTTCTCTCAAAGCGTTTTTATTTTTATTTAAATTGTTTTTATTTATTTTTTAAGAATTACTATTTCTCTATGGACTTTTTGTCCTTCTCGTCCATAGATCAATGATCCTCTTTCAGTCGTATCAAGCCCTTTGATGTGCGGAAGTATCCTTTGTATCTTGAATCGATCCAGTTCCGGGTTCATGAAGAATTTTCTATCCCCACGAATCAGAACCGGCCAGATCATGACCACTACTCCGTCTTTTTTCAGTACTTTTGCAAATTCTTCCAAAGAGTCGGAATAGAGCTTATTCAATTCTTTTATTACCTTTACGGCCTCCGGTTTTCCTCTTTGCGGCCCCAAGAAGGGCTCTGTAACAACAGCATCTATAGTTTTCCTATCTAAATGATTTGATATTTCTGTAGCCGATGATTTAAAGATTTGCAATTTGCAATTTGCAATTTGCAATTTGTTTGCGGCCCACTCCATATTGACCTCGCTATCAGCAATCGCTTTACTAGAAGCGTCAGATCCTATGACATTTTTTACTCCCATCAAAGCCGCTTCCATCAAGAAAGTTCCGGATCCGCAGAACGGATCCAAAATAGTGGCATCTTTTTCTATTTTTCCGGATAAATTAAGCATTATCTGAGCCAGCTTCGGCGGGATCATCCCCGAGTGGTCATCGCGGGCCGGACGGCCGTAATCGCGGAAAGAAAGCCCTTTGAAATCCTGAACCGCTTCAGTATAGCCGATCAGCACATCCTTGCCTTTTAGTATCAAGACAACTTCTATGCCTTTTGTATCCAGTTTATTTTGGGTGATCACTACGCTTGATAAGGTTTTCTCTTTACTGATAACAAAACGAATGGAAGCCCCGCTATCTTTCAATCTTTTTTTAATATCAATTCCGACTTCTCGCGATTGAATGCCGCATTTGCCATGGCAGGAAATTCCGAATTTGAATTTTCCCTCAGAGTTTTTGGATTTATTCTCTATGATATTAAAAAGTTCTTTTTTGATCTCTTCCTTGTCCTCCCTAGGAATGCTTTTTAGGATTTTACCAATTTTAATAGTTCCGCCTAAGCGTTTGATAAGAGCTTTACTATCTATTTCTTCTTCCAACAAAAAAACATCAGGCTGTAAAAATTCACCTGTTTTATTTCCTGAGTAGATAGCTGATATTTCAGCCACAGATAGAGCCGGGTTGTTTCCGAGTATAAAAAAATTCATATCTATAATAAAGTATATCGTTTAATTTTTGCATTTTTTATAGTATTTGTCAATTATATTTAGGATTAAATTGCTTATTTTAGTAAAATATATTATTTAGATCAAACCCTTGCATTTTTTAAAATCTTGTGTTAAAGTATAGGCACAATTAAAGAAAACAATACCTTTTCCATATTCACTAAAATTAGTGAATGGCTCTGGCAACAGACCTGAGCCAAAGGCAAAAATTAATAAAAGTTTGTTA
>WJLG01000013.1 GCA_014728685.1 Candidatus Falkowiibacteriota bacterium | reverse complement strand
GGGTTGAGATAACCGGATTATTTCCAGCCACGGCTTATCATTTCAAGGTTTCTTCAGAAACATCCTTAGGAGTAAAGGCGGAGAGCGAAGACCTGATATTCACCACCAAATCGATCTTGCCGGAGATCTATAATTTGAGCGTTTATAAGATAGAAGAAGATGCCGCTACGATCACTTTCAATACCAATGTTCCTTGTTCTTCTTTGGTTGAATATACGAATTTAGATACTGCTGATACCAAACTTGAAGGAAATTCCATCTATTCGGTGGCACATTCTATCTATCTGACCGGTTTGACCTATGATACTTATTACTCTGCCATAGTCAGAGTAGAGAATGAATTCGGAGAGAAAGCTGAAAGCCAGCCTTTCACCTTCTTAACCATAAAAGATGAAGTTCCTCCGGTAATATCCAAGGTTAAGACCGAATCCACTCTTTATCCCGGGGCGGATACCAAGGTTCAGACGATAATCAGCTGGGAAACGGATGAGCTTTCGACTTGCCAGTTATTCTATCACCAAGGACTTTCTTCTTCGGAAGAGGTCGAAACTTTGGATATAGAAAAGGACCTGGCTCAGAAGCATGTCCAGGTTACCACCAATCTTTTACCGTCAACGGTCTATAAATTTTGGATAAAGTGTTGGGATGATGTTGAGAACGAAGGACGTTCCAGGGATTTTTCCATGCTTACCCCCACTAGGGAAGAAAGCATAATTGATATAATATTAAAGAATTTTGAAAGTACCTTCGGATGGGTTAAAAATGTCGGAGGCGGATAATATATGGATCCAGTAATTCAATCCAAAAACGTAGACATCACTTATAATCTGGGCAAAAAGAATGAGTTCAAAGCCACCAGTGATTTTAGTTTGGAAATATATCCGGGCGAGTTCGTGGCCTTTTTCGGGCCCTCAGGCTGCGGAAAATCAACATTGTTCTATTCGATCCTGGGAATTTTAAAGCCATCGGCCGGAGAATTATTGGTCAAGGGCGAGAATCCTTACACTTTTTCTCCGGAAGAAATGGTTTACTATCAATCCAAGTCCATCGGGATCATCTACCAGGCTTTTTATTTGATAGATTCCTTATCGGTTATAGATAATGTGACCTTGCCGCAGATATTCATGGGCGTTTCTCCGGGAAAGAGAAGAAAAAGGGGAATGGAGCTTTTGAATCGTTTCGGCTTGGGAGAAAAGGCAGATAGTTTTCCGACCCTGCTCTCCGGCGGACAGATGCAAAGAGTTTCGGTTTCCAGATCCTTGGTTAATAATCCGGATATTATTTTAGCCGACGAACCGACCGGTAATTTGGATTCCAAATCATCCGACCAGGTTATGCACTCGTTGGATGATATCAGTCGTATTGAAAAGAAAACCATTATCATGATCACTCACAATGCCTCCCAGCTCCATTGGGTGCATAGGGTCATCTATATAAAAGACGGTCGTTTGATGCGCATAGTCCCTAATCCGGACAGAAAACAGATAGCCAAGTTCGACAAACAGAAGATATTGGTCACCGAGATGGAGCTTTTAGCCAAAATGTTTCCCTATGCTCCACCCGAAGAATTGAAGGTTAAAAGCGTTGTTAATTACCTGACCCAGGATCTGACTTTTATGCAGATCAATAATTTGGAAAATACGGTCCGCGAAATATTGGAGAGAAAAATAAATAAAACTTTCTTTTTGAAAAAGTTGTTAGCCCCCACCCAGCAAGGCGGTGTAGCCCTGGACGAAGAAAGGGCTAAGGTCATTGCGGAAAAGATAGATCAGATAGTCAGGCAATCCGAAGAAGTTAGAAGATATAGACGCCGCCAGAATCAAGGAACTTTCTATAATAGAGAAGATAAGCTGGTGACAGAGCTTCTTAATTATATAATAACAGAGGCCAAGATAGAGCTTGGAAGGACCCAGAAGATGAGATTGAAAGAAGCGGTCAAAAATAGGGTGGCCGGTATAATCAGAAGAGAGAAATTCAGCTCGATATTGGAATCCTCGAAGGAAGATGGAGGCATTGGTTTGAGCAAGGATGATAGAGAGAACATCATAAGATACTTAGAGAAATTATTGACCCAAGGCGTGGATATACACGAGAGATAATGCCACATAATAAAACAAATATATGATATCATTCAATGATACTATCAAATTAGCTACCAGGATGTTTAGGACCAGGCCGATGAGAACCTGGCTTACGATATTGGGTATCGGAGTCGGTATTAGCGCGGTCGTTATTTTGGTCGGCCTTGGCTATGGATTGCAGAAGATACTGTTGGAAAAGATCGTTTTCGGAGAAGCGATGCTTTCTTTGGATGTGGTCACTCCGCCTTCACAAGTGTTGGTCATTGATGATGAAAAGATCCAAGAATTCAGACAAGTACCCGCGGTTGATGATGTATCGCCCCTAGCTACCTTTAATTCTTCGATCACATTCGAGAATTTGACCGGTAGTGTTATGATCAGGGGGGTGGAGCCTTCTTATTTCGGGTATGCCGGCGTCAGGCTTTCAGAAGGTGAATTTTTTGAGAAAGGCGAAAAGAATAAAGTGATACTTTCCTCGGCAATATTGAAGCTTTTTGAGATGGAGCCGGCAGATGTTATGGGCAAAGCGGTCAATTTTAAAGTTATAGTTCCGGCTAAAGACGGCACCACCAGAGAAGTTCCCTTAAATAAACAATATTATGTCAAAGGAATAGTCGAGGATGAAACTTCTTTGTATGTTTATGCCTCCCTGGAGGATATGTCTTCGCAATTCGTTATACCTTTTTATGAAAGAGCCAGGGTCAAGGTGACGACCAGCGATGATATAGATCCGACAGAAGCTATCTTTTTGGAAAAAGGGTTTTTGGTCAATTCATTGTCAAAAACGGTCGAACAGGCCAATAAGATCTTCCAGGGCGTTCAAGTGACCTTGGCTATCTTCGGCGGCATAGCTTTGATAGTGTCTGCTATCGGAATGTTCAACACCATGACAGTTACTCTCTTGGAGAGGACCAAGGAAATAGGAATTATGCGTACGATCGGGGCTTCCAATCTTACTATTATGATATTATTCCTTTCCGAAGCCTTATTGATGGGGTTTTTTGGCGGTTTGTCCGGGGTGGCTATTGGTGTTATTAGCGGTACCTCAGCTAATTTTTTATTGAGCGCTGTGGCTTCGCGTATGGGCGGACAGCCGATAGATATATTTTCATTTCCTATATTCTTTCTGGTTTTTATGATCATATTTTCCGCATTTCTAGGGGTTTTGACCGGTTTTTTCCCATCAAGGCGAGCATCGACCTTGAATCCCTTGGATGCTATCAGATACAGTTAATAAGTTTTTTAATAATTATATAAATTAAAAAATATGAAAGAGAATGTAAAAAAAGCGATCGCTCGCGCTAAGGATGGATCCATTAAATTAAAGAATAACCTGGAGAGAGCCTTCAAGGTCAAAGATGCCCGCGATCGCAAGATATTCTATTCGATCCTGGCTACTATTATTTTGATCTTGGTCTACATTATATTTATTAGAGGGTATATATCCAGGCAAGACGAGAAAAAGGAGGCCCAAGAGAAGGCCAGAGTAGAAAAGATCAGGCAAGAAAGAGTGGAGAAAATAGAAAAAGCGCCGAAATCAAGGATCTCTTTCTTTCTATCCAAGCCGATACGTGCCAGTTTGGCCATGCCGGACTATTGGGAGGGTAACTATAGGATCTCGGAAAAGGACAATACAGCTTCCTTTATATATATAGAAGACGCTGAAAGAACCACTCCTATCTTTCATATAAAGATGGTAAGCCTGGGAGAATTATCCAACCTTGAAAAAGGGGAAAAAGAGATCGATAAGAACAAAAGGGTCAAACGAGAAGATGAAACCTATACTTTTGTGTATAAAATATATGATCAGCATCCTTACGAAGAAGACAGCGACCTTGGCATCAAATTCGAGAGGATGACCATTGATTGTCAAGAGATGATAAATAAATATTTCAAGACTTTTTAATATTTTTTCAAAATGTCCTTTTCTTTGATAATCCAATCAGTAGCCTTATCACTAATCCTTCTTTTTATCCTGTTTATGGTTTATCAGGTTTTGTTTTATGGTTTTTCACCCTTTTTTCCCAGCCGCAAAGAAGAAATGAAAAAAATAATCAAGGAAACCAGGATAAAAAAAGACGCTATAGTTTACTCTTTAGGGGGCGGTAGCTCCGGTTTTTTAATGTCCCTGGAGGAGCATTATCCTGATCTGAGATTAGTAGGAGTTGAAGATTCTCTTTGCTCTTATTTGGCTACCAAGATACAGGTCTTTTTAAAGAAGAGTCGCATTAAGGTGCTTAAAAGTGATTATTACTGGATCAATATCAGCCAAGCTGACGTTGTTTATTGTTATTTAAGCTTGAAAGACGTCAGGGATATTCAGAGAAGATTGAAGATAGATACCAAACCCAATGCCTTGATCATAAGCAACGGTTTTGTCATTCCCTATATGGAGCCTTTTAAGACCATAGAATTGAAAGAAAAGATGCATTGGTCCAGGATATTTAACCGAGGCAAAAAAGTTGTAAGAACCAGCCGTGATGAGGATAAAAGGGATAATAAGGTATATTATTACCAAGTTTGAATTTAGTATCGACATCGTCTTTGAGGAAATTTATTATTTGTTATGTAGTATGTGCTGTATGACCTTTATGTCTTGGTTCGATTATTAAAATATGGTATAATAAAGATAATCAGAGAAAGGCTGTGGATAAGTTGTAATACTATTTAAATATGGGCAAAATAATCAAGAGAAAAGTTCAAAGGACGTTTCCTTGGATAATGTCTTTGTGTTTAATAAGCTCACTTGTGGTTGGGTTTTCTTTTAATATAAATTTTGATTTTATTCCGGGAAATGATAAAGGGATATTCAATATTGGACACGAGGTTCAGGCGGATACAGCCACGACTACGGTAGAGGTTAGGAATGCAGCTCCTTATTTTGATACCGGTGATGAACCGGAAGAAGATCCGGCTTCGGCTTCGACCTCACCGGTCAATATCGGAGATAGTATTAGTTTCAAGGGCACAGGAACAGATCCGGAAGGAGATCCTTATTATTTGATAATTTGCACCGCCTCTTCGGCTAGTGTGACCGGCGGTAATCCTCCAACCTGCGGCGGCGGTGGAAGTCAACTGTGTATTTCAGCTACCACCACCAGCGGTTCGCAAATAAGTTGTACTTATAATAACCTAACAGACCCTGGCTCTGAAACTCAGGAGTGGTATGCTTTTGTCTGTGATGATCATCCTACCACCCCCGGTTGTTCTGATGCTAATCAGGGGGTTGGTGTTGCTTCCGGCAGTCCGGTTTATGTTAATCATCATCCATCTCTTGCAAGCGTCAGTACTACTGTGGATAATCAAGAGCCGGGAGGAACTTTTACCATTGAAGCCAGTGTAACTGACGGTGATACTGAGGGCGGAGCTGATGAGATGACGCTTTATGTATGTACGACCAACAGTTTCACCTTAGGAGCTGGTTGTGATGCTACTACTATTTGCACCGGATCATCGACTTCTCCGAATGTTTCTTGCAATTATACGGATACGGCTCCGACTCCGGATCAAGCCTATACATATTATGCCTTTGTTTATGATTGGCACGACCTGGAAGCGACCAGCTCGGTTTCCAGTAATTATACTATCATCAATGTTTCCCCGTCTATCGGTGTCGGTACTGTGTCTTTGAATAGCGGATCTGATATCAATTTGAATATCAAGGGTGCTTCCGAGGTTGAAGTTGCGGCTACCACCAACTCAGTCACCGATCAGAACGGTTGTACAGATCTTAATGGGGCGACCAGTACTATGTATCTTTCCGGCGTGGCCGGCGGTTCTGATTGCTCGGCTGATGATAATGATTGCTATACTGTTAGCTCTTGCACTTTGTCCAGTTGTACTGGTGCGGATGATCCAACCGCTACCTATACCTGTTCCACTACTTTTGCTTTCCATACCATTCCGACTGATGCCGGAGTCGGTGGAGGCTATGATGCCATGTCTTGGTATGCCAAGATCACGGCAACGGATGATAATTCCGTTTCGACCTCCAGCAGTTATACTACCTTAAATGGAGTAGAAGTGGTTTCAGCGGCCGCTTTGGATGTAACTGAGGTTCAGATAGATTTTGGAGTGGTGGATTCAAATGGTAATACGGGTTCATGGAATGCCTCGACAACGGTGATAAATTATGGCAATACTCCTCTTGATACCGAGCTTTACGGTGATGATCTTTTGGAAAGTTGGGTTGGACCGTCGCTTATTGGTGTCGAGAATCAGGAATTCTCTACCTCAACTTTCACCTATGGCTCCGGTACTGATCTGACAGCTTCGTCATCGCCCGGCCTAAATTTGAATGTTGATATAGCCAGACCGACAAACCAAAGTGATCTTTCCGATATAATTTATTGGGGCATACAAGTTCCTTTGGGTACTATTTCCGGAAATTATTATGGTGTGAATACTTTCTCTGCTACAGAGGATGCAGATGGTAATTGGAATTAGTATAAAAACGACATTTTTCATAAAATAAGAAGGATCGCGGTTATTTATCGCGACCTTTTTTTATAAATGATTTTTGCGAATTTTTGCTTTAAAATTATTTATAAAAATTGCATATTTTTTTATAGTATAGTATTATTAGTTATAGCTATAACTATAGCTGTCAAAGTCCGTAAAATGATAATTTTACTACGGATAATTTTGAATTTTAATGATTAGGAAGATCACAAAAACTTTCCTGATTTTGTTATTGTTTTTGGTTT
>WJLG01000012.1 GCA_014728685.1 Candidatus Falkowiibacteriota bacterium | reverse complement strand
CCGAAGAGGCTGAAAAATATCTAAAGGCCACCAATAAGCCGACGGCTTTGAGGTCTTTGGTCAGTGAGCAAGCCGATGATCTGGATATCGGAGTTTTTGCCGAGCAGATCCTGACCGCTAAAAGCTGGTATCACGGCCAAGATATAAATAAAGCCGAAGAGGCTATTGATGAGATGATAGACTTGGCGGTTGACGGCATCAGAGAACCTGAAGATATCATCAAGCAAGCGGCCAACAAGGTCCAACAAACTATCAATCGATAATATATGTTCAAAAAAATAATTCTAATTTCAGCTATTGTCGCGGCCTTGTCTTTACCGATGGCTCTAGCAGCCCAAGGCATCCTGCCTGAAGAAACAGGAAAAGGCTCTTCTGGTGCCGGCCAATATTGTCCGCAAGGAGCTGGGCGAGAAGAATGCCTGGCTGGCGCTAATGCCGGAAATTATTCCTTGAACGATTTTGTTCAGCTGGCAGTGAACGTGGCCAACTGGATCTTAGGCATCGTCGGTTCGCTGGCTTTATTGATGTTCATCTATGGCGGCGTCACTATGATATTTTCCGCCGGCAATCCTGAAACCGTGAAAAAAGGCAAAAAGATACTTTTAAACTCGATCATCGGCTTAGTGATAGTCTTTTCCGCCTATACCATAATTCAATTTGCCTTATCCGCTCTGGGTTATACTGAAATAGCCAATTGGAACGTATTAGGCAAATAGGCTATGAAGTTTGTTGGTAAAAAAATATCCGCTATCCATGAAACTGTCGGCGAAAGACTAAGAGATGCACGCGAACAAAAAGGATCAAGCCTGGAAAAAGCCGCTCAAGAAACCAGAATAAGGAAGGAATATCTATCCGCCTACGAAGAAGGCCTTTATGATAGTCTGCCGAAAGGAGTATATCGGATCACTTTTTTGAAAAAATATTGCGACTTTCTCGGACTTGATCAAGAAAAGGTCAAAAAAGAATTTCTTTCGGAAACAAAGAATAAAAGATCTGATAATAAAAAAATTTCTTTTTCACCAAAAGGCATCGACAAGAAAGAATTCATAGTCTTTCCGAAAATAGCCAAAAGCATATTGATATTCATCGCCGTGGCCGCTTTCTTCCTCTATATCGGCTATTATATAAGAGTTAGCCTGTCGCCTCCGGAAGTCAAGATCATCGAACCGGCTGATTCGCTTGTGACCAATAGAGATTCGATCACTGTCAT
The DNA here is from genome assembly GCA_014728685.1 of Candidatus Falkowiibacteriota bacterium. Taxonomy (GTDB): domain Bacteria; phylum Patescibacteriota; class Patescibacteriia; order Patescibacteriales; family WJLG01; genus WJLG01. The sequence goes on along the minus strand of WJLG01000012.1, from coordinate 1,585 downwards.
CGGGCAAACAGATGTTAAGACCCAAGTGGAGATAAACGGCCGGCCGGTCTTGAACAATGAAGACGGAATGTTCGAACAAACAATAGATCTTAAAAAGGGCGTCAACATCATCACGATCGTAGCTGAAAAGAAGCACGGCCCGAAAACCACCATAAACAAACAAATATTGGTAGAATAAATAATTTCAAATACTATGCCCAAACAAACAGGCGGAAACGCGCTCCTTGATGTAAATTTCATCATGAAAAAAGCCGGAATTTCCGAAAGGATGAAAGTGGCTGATTTCGGTTGCGGGGCTTCCGGACACTTCGTATTCCCCGCCTCCAAACTGGTAGGCAACCAAGGTGTCGTTTACGCGGTCGATATCCTAAAGACTTCGCTTGAAACCCTTGATAAACGGATCAATCAGGAAAATATCAAGAATATTCAAACCGTTTGGAGCGACCTTGAGATCTATCGAGCCACCAAGATAGACGGCGGATCTCTTGATATCGGCCTGCTTATAAACACTCTGTATCAATCCCATAAAAGAATAGAAGTTATTAGAGAATCGGTCAGAATGGTCAAGCAGGGCGGAAAGATCATGGTGGTTGAATGGGAAGACGCTTCCCTGCCGTTCGGCCCTCCGGCTGAAGAAAGAGTGAAGATAGATGCCTTGAAGAAAGTAGCCCAAAAGCTGGGACTCAAAATGATAGAAGAGTTCGATGCCGGCGAATATCATTACGGAGTCATCTTTGAAAAACTCTAAACATTGACTAAAGGCCGATTTGCCTATAAAGTATGTTTAATAATATCTAACTGACAAGGAGCAATAAATCTATGAACAATATATTCAGCCTATCTTTCTGGTTCGATCTGCGCCCAGGCAAGCTGATCGCCGCTTATCAAAACATTCTGGTCGGTTTGGTCATTATAATGGCTGTCGTGGCCGTTGTTTCATTCATTCTAAAAAGGAACAAGAAGAATCTATATTTCAAGCTTTGGGAAAAGGCTTTCAGTTTCGCCTTCACCAACACTTTCATCGGCCTGCTTTTATTCTTTTTCAACTATGAAATGATCCCTTTTTTCTCCGCGCGTTTCTGGTATCCCCTCTGGCTGGCCGGGATGATAACTTGGCTGGTATTCATAGTAAAGTTCTTCGAGTCTTTGCCACAAAAAAAGAAACAGATCGAAGAAGAAAAAGCTTACAAAAAATACATTCCTTAAATACAAATCAAAAAGCCCCGAGAGATCGGGACTTTTTTAATATATATTCTAGAGTATCTTTAGTTTTCTAAAAACTCAAAAGAGTCGTCTATCTTATCATCCAAAAGTGCACCGTCGCTGCGTAAAAAACTTGCAGACTGTCCTCGATCCCAAGAAGCGACCTTGCCCACTTTCGGCGAATATCTAATTTCGATCATATAATTCACAAAACACTCTTCATTAATAGCTGTATTCGGGTCATCAATTGTCCATTCTCCGGTTTCTGTTCTAATGCCCACATCAAACATGTCTTCTTTCTTGGTCATATCTCCAATAAGGCAAGCCGGTCCGTACCTTTTTTTTATGTAATTTTCCAATTCTTCTTCATTCTCAATATCTT
>WJLG01000011.1 GCA_014728685.1 Candidatus Falkowiibacteriota bacterium | reverse complement strand
GTTATGCGTTATGCGTTATGCGTTATGCGTTATGCGTTATGCGTTATGCGTTATTTGGGACTTAGAGTTTTACCATGATATCATACACGTTTCAGGCTCTTTTTGTCAAAAAAAAGAACCCCTTGGCAACTAATGAAAGTTACCAAGGGGCACTGGAGGCTCTACTCAATTTGCAAAGGTTACTGAAAACCTGCCGAGATGAATTGATACATTAAACACTGATATTCATCTGACCAAAATCGACACCGTTTCATGCGCTCTTTGTCATCAAGCAGGATGAATATCGGATCATTTCCCCTTTCTCGAGCAAAAACGAATTCAGCCCAGCCTTTTACGGCTCTGGCCCTTTTCGTCGCGACAACGACAGAATTCTTAAGGATCCGGATCCGTAAATAATCTTCGATCGTTGAGTAGTAAATGTGGATGGAGTCACCCACGCTTACCATCGAAATCGAGTCGCCGGTTTTTCCCGAAATATCCATTCCCAAAAATCCATCAAGCTCGCCTGACCGATAGAGCGTATCATAATCATCGTTAAGAATGACAATGCTATTATCTATCATTTTTGGCCTAAGACCAAAAAGGCTATTATCTGTTGAATACCGCATGTCGGACTTCTCCGCCATATCTGGATAAACCCATATCCATGCATTAGCATCAAGCACTAATGAGAACACGGTCAAATGGTTCAAAGCGAACGTCATCACGTCCTTCATGTAGCCATTGACCGGTGTCGGCTGAATCAATCGGCGCTCGTCCCCTCGCTCCCATCCACGACCCCCGCCAATTATAGAGGGATCTTTTATCAGGTTTTGATCAGGCCGCCCCTCTCTATCGTGCGGAGCATAGGAGACCGAATATCTGATAATAATTACCACAGAATCATCGCCCTTCATCCAAGCCGAATCGATGTAATCCAAAGCATCGAGATTCACGGCCTTATCAGCCTCTAACGGACCCTGTGAACATCTTGCCGCGAGCATCACCATGAACACCACCAAAAAAACACAAAAGACAAATGTAAATTTGGTCCGCATAAGGACCTCCTCTCGAAAAAATTATTAAAAGAACGTTTTTTTTGAAAAATTCGATCCCAATCTTATCTATTCGGATACGATCGGGGTCAAATTTCTCAAGCAAGGATTTTTATTAAAAAATCCCTTAACAAGACATTATTATATATTTTTTCTACCTTGTCAACCATATTTTTCAATTCACAAAAAAAGAACCCCTTGGCAACCTTTTGGTTACCAAGGGGTAAGAAGAGAAGAGCTATCTACTCAGGGATAGATAGGGACTCTTCGCTTCTGGAAGCCGGAAAAAATGAATTGGTACTTAAGAGCACCATCGTTCTCCGACCACCATCTGCACCGCTTCATCCGCTCCTCGTCGTCGAGGAGAATATAAAGCGGATCATCACCCTGCTCTGGAGCGAAAACGAATTCGGCCCAGCCGTTTACAGCTTCGGCCTTCTTCGTCGCGACGATCACCGACGCTTCTTTGATCCGGATCCGCAATGAATCCTGATCAGTTGAATAATAGATGTGGATGGAGTCATCCACCTCTACCATCGAGATCGAGTCGCCGACTTCACCCGGGGGCAAAGTATCTTCCACCGGAGGCTCGACGACCTCACCGTCTGACCGATAAAGCGTATCATTGTCCTTATTTAGGACAATGATCACTCCGCTTACTACCTTGGGCCTGAGCGCCAGGGCGGATACGGAGTGCCACATCTTGGACTTTTCCGCCATTGACGGATAAATCCAAATGTTAGCCGGCTCATCCATGACCAAGGAAAACCTGGTCAAGGCTCCCTCTGGCAAAGGGATAACATCACCCAAGTAGCCGTCAACGGCGTTGGGCTGAGTCATCGGCCTGGTTTGCTCTTTCCCATCAGGCCAAGTTACGACCTGCGGGTTTTTGATCAGATTGGGGTCCGGATTGCCATCGCTGTCTTCCGGCGCATATGCAATCGAATATTTGATGGAGACTTTGATATTGTCTCCATCAACCCAGGCAGTATCGATGTAATCCAACCCGGATTGCGGCGCACCCTCGCCGACGACGAGGATGAATGAGATGGAGTACGCGGATGACGTCGTGATCTCGATGCGCACCGTGTGCTCACCGAGAACGGCGTCCATGAGAACCTGCTTGCCATTACTGGCCAGCAGTTCCCCGTCAAGCCAATAATTGATCCGACTAACCGTGTCGGAATCAACAATATCTTGGCTCCGATTGTCAACTGTTCGAATCAGGATAACTCCCTCTTCGACATCGACGCGGCCGGAATCACCGACCGTTTGAACATCGGCATTGCCCGACGGCACGCCGAGAGCGGCTACGAAAGCGCCGTCAAGATCTCCGTTGGGAAGCGAGGTTTCCGTCACTTCCATGGGGCCCTGCGAACAACCGACCGCGAACATCACGGTCACGGTCATGGCCGCGAACAATATACCGACAAAACATTTTGTGGTCCTCATGGGAACCTCCTTTTGTTTAGTTAAAAAAGTACACACTTCTGCTTTTTCGGGATTTCGATCCCAATCTTGCCCTTTTGGACAGGATTGGAGTCAAATCCTTATGAGCATGGATCTGATAAGCATCTTAGATATTTATCAGGTCCATACCCCCTTGAAGGTCAAGGGAATATGAAATATTTAGAAAAACATATTTAAGAATTTGTTGGCCATTTTCAGCTTAAAACTTCTTTTTCCCGATATCTTGTTCAACAAAGCATTATTATACACTTTTTGAATCTTGTCAACTATCATCTCCCAACTATACTCCTTTTCAACCCTGGTCTTTTCCAAAGCGCCCATTTTCTCAACTATCTCCGGATTTCTAAGTAAAGTATTCAATCTATTGGCCAAGTCCTTATGATTCTTGTTTCTGAAGGTAAAGCCGGTCGGGCCGATAACTTCCAGATTTTCCGGAATATCGGAAACCAAGGTGGCTTTGGCGTAAGCCATAGCTTCTAAAAGGGCTATGGACAAACCTTCACTTTCCGAAGGCTGAACGAATATATAAGCATTGGAAAAAAGTTCTTCTAAGTTCCTGCCGGACTGATTGCCGGCAAAGATGATATTGGGGTTATCCCCGGCCAGAGCTTTGAGCTCTTTGACAAAATCACCGGTATAAGCGCTGTCGCCAACGATCACTAACTTCTTATCGGTTTTCAACTGGTTGTAAGCTTTTACCAAATACTGAAGGCCTTTATGCCTGATCAATCTGGATACGGCCAATATGTAACCGTCCTTTTTGAGTCCCATATATTTTATCTTCTCTATCTCTTTGATTTCCTGAGCGGGAACTCCGTTCGGCACATAAATAGCTGAGCTATTATATTTTCTAATGGCATAATTTCTCAAATTTCTGGAAACAGTAATGGTTTTATCAGCCAGTTTGCAAGCGATCATCTCGCCTATTCTTAAACACAATCTAGCCAATACTCCCCATTTCTGATGCTTATAGTCCTGACAATGAAAGGTTGCTATTACCGGAGTATGAGGCCTTAGGATCTTTACCAGCCAAAGCAATGAAGACGGACCGATCGAATGGAAATGAATGACATCCACATTTCTTCTGGCCACATCCAGACAAGCCCTAAAGGTATGACTGATAGCATCCAGATGCTTGGTGGTGATCGAAGGCAAGCTTATAAGCTTTACTCCTTTATATTCCTTTAAATCTTTATTAGTATAGTTCGGACGAGCATAGACGAAAACCTCATGGCCAGCCTTAACCAAGCGTGTGGATAGTTCTTCCACATGCCTTTCGACTCCTCCGGACTTAGCCGGAATTCCTTTTTGTCCGATTATAGCTATTTTCATAAATTTAGAATTGAAATTCTAATCTTTATATATTAACACATTTTTAAAAATATGTCAATATGTAAAGGTTAAAATTCAGATTGGCTTAAAGGACCTCCCTCCTTGTGGAAAGGAGGCCTTTATTAATGCCAATCGATATAAGATATATAAATAATGAATTTATTCGACCTCGAAGCCAATGCTATAAGTGAACCCACTTTCAGAACCAACAACCTTAATATCAGTTTTTCCGGTTTCAAGCTTGACCGGAATATCAATAATCTTAACAAATCTTCCATAATTGTCAGTTTCGGTCTTAGCTACTGTATACTTGCCTACTTTAATGACAAGTTCTTCACTTAGTCCAAAACCTTGCCCTCTTAAGGAAACCTGGTTTCCGCGAGCAGTCCTGGTCTTGTCCACACCTAAAGAAAGGGCTTCCATTGGTCTTTCATCTTCCACTATAGACTCGTAATAATTGATACTGTTCATATTGGAATCCAACACCAAGATATTAGAACCATTGAAAACGACCAAATACTCTTCTCCGGCATTAAAAACGCTTTCAATACCCATAGCCCAAGAACCGGCAGAAGCTATGTTCATGGTCCATTGCCAATCTACGGGTTTTAGACCATCTTTTTCAACTTTTACAACGCCAATACCGTCGGAAAAGTATAGATAATTCTTATCAGCAGACTCAACGACATTGTAGCCGACATGAGAAGTATGTTCGAATTCATCAACGATATTTCCGCCAAAATCTATAGCCTTCAATGATTCATCATCAACAACGTAGATCAGACTTCTTTCTCCGTCGTTCACGATATTCCTTTTGTTAGATTCGGCAGAAATGGCAACCTCGGTAACTTTCTGTCTTGTTGATGCATTATAGATATAAACTTTATCTTTTTTTCCGCTGATCATAAAATCACCCTTGCTGGAAAACGAAATATTTTCCGGATTGGAAGAATTCTTAAGATCTCCATCGGAAACATCAAAAGAATTTATGACCTGATAATCATCATTCCAGATCTTCAATTGCTTACTTCCTACGGTGGCCAATTTGCCGTCAACTCTCTTGATCCTTAAGAACCAATCCCAAGAATTGTCTTTAACCTTCACAATTAGCTCAGGGATCATAGGATCGCTCAGGTCGTATTTATAAAGGTAGCGGCCATTAACGATATGGGCATACAGCCTTCCATTTTCTGCGAATAACTCAGAATCGTAGAACTCTTTTGATTCACGATCAAGAGAACTGATAGTGGTCTTTTTGAATATATCTCCATTTTCAACGGCCAATAGCTCAAAGCTGCCGGTGTTGGTTGTGGAAATATAGATCTTGCCATTATAAGAAACGGCGTCGCCTGAATAATAGGCTTTTCTTTTACTTTCAGTCGGCGAGATCAAAGCAAAAGAAGCTAGAGCCGCCAAAAGAAGTGAGAAAACAATGACTTTTTTCATAAAGTTTTCTAATTTAATTT
>WJLG01000003.1 GCA_014728685.1 Candidatus Falkowiibacteriota bacterium | reverse complement strand
TAACTAAAGGAAGCTGAAAGATTATTCTTCTGAAAAAAGATATTTATTCGAAAACGAAAATTCTCTCCGAAATCCTTGACGATCATGATCTCCTTTTTTTCCTTCAATTCCGCAACTTCTTCTTCCTCGATAAAAGATTGTATGACCTTTTCTATGTCGCTGCGCTTCAAAACTCCTTCTTGGTCCATTGATATCAAGCGTCCATGTATCCTCATCATAGGGTTGCTGCCGACCGACAAGTGTAAGCTCGAGGCCTTTCTTTTAGCCATTTCGAGCAACATTTTTTTTAAAAATACCGATTGAATATCCATATTATTTTCTTTTTCCTCCTAAAACTAAATTCTTAAGTTTTTTGACCACATCCTGGAAGGCTATTTGCGACCTAATAAGATAATCCTCAGCCCCCAACGAAAGAGCCTCGGCCACTTCAGCCTCGCTTTCCAAGTCGCTTAATATCAATACCGGAATATTTTGAAGCCTGTCATGGGATTTGATATGTTTTAAAAGCCAAAAATCCTCTTTTTCCGGAAGACTGATATCTATCAAAATAACATCGGGCTTTTCTTCTAAAGCCTTTTCAAAACCTTCCTTTTCCTCATCGGCCACAGCCAAGCTCAAACCTTCCTTTTTCAATTTGGCCGAATATAGTTCGATCAAAAAAGGATCATCTTCCACTAATAAAACTTTTATGTTCTTATTTTTCATATCTATTCTTGAATAACTCGCAAAACCTCTTGAATAGTGGTTATTCCCTGAAGACATTTCACTATTCCATCTTGTTTCATGGTAATGAACCCTTGACTTTCCTCTATGTCGGATTTTTTCAGCCTTCTTTTACTGTCCATGATTATCTCTTTTATCTCATCATTTATATCGATTATCTCGACAATGGCTGTTCGGCCGCTGTAGCCGGTATTACTGCAGTGAGAACATCCTGTGCCTTCGTAAAAAACCGCTTTTTTCATATCATTGATATCGAATCCGCCAAGTTCTCTTAGCCTTTCGTCAAGCAATTCCTTGGGAACCCCTTGCAATTCCTCTTCAACCACGCTTAGCAATTCCGGACTTATCTTTATCTCCGTCTTGCAATTCGGACAGATCTTTCTCGCCAACCTCTGAGCAATAACGGTATTTAAAGTCGAGCCCAAAAGAAAAGGTTCGACCCTCATATCCAAAAGCCTGGGGATGGCATCAAGAGCGCTGTTGGTATGTAGAGTTGATATCACGAAATGTCCGGTCAAACCGGCATTAATACACAACTCGGCGGTTTCGTTATCACGGATCTCGCCGACCATTATCACATCCGGATCTTGGCGCAATATGGAACGCAGGCCATTGGCAAAAGTATAATCAATGTTTGGTTTTATCTGAGATTGGTTGATACCTTTGATATAATATTCGATCGGATCCTCAAGGGTGACTATGTTAACTTGCTCTTTGTTCAACATGCTGAGGATCGAGGCTAAGGTGGTGGATTTACCGGATCCGGTCGGACCGGTGGACAAAAGCAAGCCGAAAGTCTTTCTTATATTCTTATTTACCACCCTTAAAACCTTACTGGAAAAACCAAGGTCTTCCAATTTAGGTATTCCTTTACCTAAATTCAAGATCCTCATCGCCACTTTCTCGCTACCCATCAAAGGCATTGTTGAAACCCTGAAATCGATCTCATTTTTATTTATTATCAAACGGATACGCCCATCCTGGGGTATCCTGGTCTCATCTATCTTCATTCTGGCCAGAACTTTGACCCGACCGACCACGGAATTGTGGATGCTTTTGGGAAGGACCAATGAGGTTTTCAAAATACCGTCCACACGATAACGGACTCGGGTTTCCTTCTGCATCGGTTCAATATGTATATCACTGGCATTTTCCTCAACCGCATGCCTAATGATCACGGAAACGATCCTGGCCACCGGCGCTCCGGCCACATCCTCGGACGGCCCTGATATCTCTTCGGTCTTCTCTTCGCTTATATCCTCCCGGCCCTCCTCCTGGGCCCTGGTTTCCAAAGCACTGGAGATCTCTTTTTCCAGGTTGCCGTATCGTTCAAAAATCTTTTTCAAGCTGTCCTCTGATATCAAATAGAACTCGGCTTCAAGCCCTTGTTCTTTGACTAAAAAATTTACCGCTTCTATAGCTTTCGAATTATAAGGATCTATCATCCCAACCTTTATCTTATTGTCCGATTTATCAAAACAAGCTATACCGTAATTTTTGGCCACTTCGAACGGTATTGCATTCAAGGCATCTTCTTTGACCTTGCCTCCTTCTATATATTGATAAGGAATATTGTATATTCTGGCCTTGAATCTGACTATTTCTTCGATGCTCATTATATCCTCTTCAACCAAAACATCTTCAACGCTCTTTTTCTTGGCAGAAGAAATATTTTTGACCTCATCAGCCTGCCCTTCGCTTATAACCTCATGTTCCAATAATAACTCTAATAAATTTTTTTTATCCGGCATATTTTCTTTGAATTCCTTTTAATTTTGCCTATTCATAAGGCTCGAAGGGGTTTCTTCTCCCAGCCCGAAATACCGACTTTTCACTATCGCTTTTTTTCAGATTAATGAACTTGTTATCTTGAAACAATTCCAAATCTATTTCACTATCTATCACTCTTTTACTCTCTTTTACTTGCGGCATTTCTACAACCACGTCATCCAGCTCTCCGGAAGAAAGATTATTATAAAAATATATCAAAAAAGCTATAATGACGCCTATCACTATGAAATATACGACTGTTTTTCCGGCATTTTGGCTCATACGTTTATTTTAGATAATAAGTGACCATGGTCAGGCTGGTGGCATTGGTCCCCGGGCTGAAACCCAGATTCTCAACATCGATCAGTCTTAGATTATTCTCCAAAGAATGGAGAAGGTTCTTAAAAGATTCATAATCCGTACCTCTTACGGTGATGCCTATCCTTATTTGGCCGATATCTCCGCTGGCAAAATAATCTTTTTCTTTAGTGGCTTGTTCTTTTTTATTGCCCGGGGTCCTGTCTCCAACAACACTGAAATTCACAGCCTGGACCAAAAGTCCGTTATTCATGATCAATTGATTGATCTCTGTAAAAAGCTCATCTATTTTGGGCGGGGCGACCAAGTCGATCTTCTCCACATAAGAAGGGCTGATGCGCGAATAAGCCAATAAAAGATCTTTTATCTTTTCCAGCTCCTGCTTTTTTGCATAATAATCATCCTCCCTCTGCTGATTGATCAGGTCGATGGTCTTTTTCATCTGGTCATACCGAGGCTTAATAAATTTGAAATAACCGATGATCAATATCAAGATCACTACTATAAAAACGAACCATTTGAAATAATTATTCAAAAATCTGTTGATATTCCTTATCAAGGCTTTCTTTGCCTCGATCTTCTTCAAGGCTATCTCTTTTGGATCTATTTTTTTAGGCATATTTATTTATAGAATATATCCGGATCTACGGTAAAAGTTATATCAAAGGAAACACCGGTGATATCATCTTCATTGCTGATGCTGGCGCTGCCACCGGAGATCGAAGCCGAAGTAACATTCTCATCAGCTAAGAATTTCTTGACCTGGGCATCCAAAACCTCAAAATGTCTGGCCTTTCCTGATAATTTATAAGTACCGCCGGTACCGCCGGAAAAGCCGGAAAAGTAAACATCAGCCAGCGTATTTCGTTCTAAAAAATCAAAAAAATTAGTCCAATAGATATGTCTATCCAATAAAAAATTGATCTTATCAAGCTTGCTTTGAAAGGCTGTCACCTCTTCTATCTCAGGCTCCAATTCTCTTATTTGCTGCCTGATCCGATTATAATCAGTGGTCAAAAGCTTATCTTTTTCATATTGCTTCTGTATCCCCCACCAAGAAACCCCCCAATAAGCCAAAGATATTAAGAATAAAGAAATGAATATCGATAGCAATAGGACCAATATTGCTTTTTGCCAATCAAAGAATTTTATGATCTCATCTTTTACCAAATTGACCTCAAGAGTATCCTTTCCGCCCTTTGATAAAAAACTTTGGTTGTTTGCGGAACTTTTTTTGAATTTATCCAAAAATGACCAAAAACCTTTCTTCGGCTCTTTCTTAGGATATCGATCGGCCGGCTGTTGCTTTTCTTTGTTGTCATTATTATCTTTATTGTCATTTTGACCGGTATCCGGACTTTTTTGGGCTTGCTTATTTGTTTGAAGATCGTCTTGACCGCCCTGAGAAGAACCTGATATCAGCATGTCATTCAAACGACCCTGAGCCGACCTTTTGGGAGCTTTTCCTAAATTCGAAGACTTCTTGGGCGCCGGGCCCAGGTCCTTTTCATCAACCCCTTTCAAAAAATCAACATCCTTGCCGCCGGGAGCATTGGAACTTTGGCTGTTTTGTTTATTTTTATTGTTTTCTAAAAAAGATGAAAATTCCATAACATTTAACCTATTCCCCTAATGGCCGATCAGATGGCAATGGCCAATTTGGGTCCGACC
>WJLG01000010.1 GCA_014728685.1 Candidatus Falkowiibacteriota bacterium | reverse complement strand
GTATATAAGACCGAGATCAATAAATTGAACAAGAATATCAAGGTGATAGAAAAAGCAACGCCCTTACTGGTTCCTTTGATAGAAAATGCTTGGAGCGATCATCCTGAAACCGAGATGATATTGGAAAGGTACCTGAAGCCTTTGAGAGAAGAGAAAGTCAGCTCCTTGATCCTGGCTTGTACGCATTATCAATATTTGATCGAAAAGATCAGAAAAATAATAGGCAAGGAATGCAAAGTGTATGATCCGGGAAAGACGATCGTTTTGAGCTTGAAAGATTATTTGAAGCGGCACAGGGAATTGAAATTGAAAAAAGATAAGGGCAAGGACATTATTTACTACACTACGGATGAGATAAAAGGATTTAAGCAGCTCGGAGAAAAATTTCTCAATAGAGAGATCATAAATATATCAAAAATTAAGCTTATTTAATATGAACAAGATCATTATTGCCTCAGGTCCGGTTATTGTTGAAAAAGGCAAGGTGCTTTTGAATAAGCATGGCGATACTCCGTTTTGGAAATTTTGCGGTGGTTCAGTAGAAAATTTTGAAATGGATTTGCAGGAAACGGCCAAGAAAGAGGCTAAAAGTGAAATGGGATTGGAGATAGAGATCACAGATCCCGAGCCTTTTATAGTTCATACCAAAAAGGATGATGTTGATGTTATTTTGGTTCATTATAATGCCAAAAGAACGAATGATGAAATAAAGCCTCGGGAGGATATTCGAGAATGGAAGTGGATGCCCTTGAAGGATCTGGAAAAAGAGGATCTGGCGCCGAACATAGAGCCGGCCTTGGTGCATTTTTGGTATTTGGATAAATAATTTAATTATCAATCTTCAAACTTCAATTTTCAATTATTAAAATGTTTATATATGGGCAAGGTTATAGTTTGTCACGATAAAGACGGGATAGAAAAAGAATTTGATTCTGACCAATTTTATTTTCGCCCGTCAGTTTACGGCATCTTGGTGGAGGATGGTAAAGTTTTGATGTCTAGACAGTGGGATGGTTATGATTTTCCCGGAGGAGGAATGAAAAAATATGAAACCATTGAAGAAACTCTTAAAAGAGAATATTGGGAAGAAGTTGGGTTGGAAGTAAGAATGAAAGACTTGATTTATTGTGACAATTCATTTTATGTTAGGATGAATGGCGAGCCAGTTAATGCTCTTACTATTTATTATATGGTTGAGAAGATTGGCGGCGAGTTGGGGCTTAAAAGTGCTGATGAATTGGAAAAAGAATATATTGGAGAGCCAGAGTGGATTTCATTGGAAAAAGTAAACGATATTAAGATCTATAATTCTATAAATAATAAAGAATTATTCAAAAAAGTTTTGAAAAATAATTTTTAGAGTGTTTGGTTTATGCTAAATTTATTTGTTTCAATTTTGCTTACGGTTACGGTTTTGCTTTTGTTGGTGGTTATTTATATTCTTATAAAAAAGCGAGGCGGGCATGACGGCGAGAAGCTGGCTACCATGCTTGAGCGTCTTTCCAATTTGAGTTCTCAAAATGAGGAATTGAGAAAGGCTTTGGATAGCAAGTTGTCCGAGGCTCATCGATCCAATCAAGACACCCTGGGCAAGACTGCCGGCTTGGCGCAGAATATCGGCGCTCAAGCCAATAAGGTGATCGCCGAGGTTTCCGAAAGGCTGGCCAAGCTGGATGAAACCAATAAACAAGTGGTTGATTTCTCTTCTCAGCTTAAGAATTTGCAGGATATATTGAAAAACCCCAAACAAAGAGGAGTGCTGGGAGAATATTTTTTGGAGGAGACCTTGAAGAATGTCTTGCCACCGAATTCTTATGAGATGCAGTATAATTTTGGCAAGAGCAAGGCGGGCGGCGATCTGATCGTCGATGCCGTGGTTAAAGTCAAGGATAAGCTGATACCGGTTGATTCCAAGTTTTCCCTGGAAAATTATGAAAGGATATTGAATGCCAATGAAAAAGAAGAGCGGGAAAAATTGGAAAAGGCTTTTAAGCAGGACTTGAAGAACAGGATAGATGAAACTTCGAAATATATTTTGCCGGAGCGAGGAACCATGGATTTTGCTTTTATGTTCATCCCATCAGAGTCTATCTATTATGATCTCCTGGTCAATTCGGTAGGGGCGGTTAAGGTAAATACTCGTGATCTGATCGAATATGCGTTTCGTGAGAAAAGAGTGATCATTGTTTCCCCGACCTCTTTCTTGGCTTATCTGCAGACAGTGCTTCAGGGATTGCGCGCTATGCAGATCGAAGAAGCGGCAGTAGAGATCAAAAAGAATATCGAGAAGCTTTCCCGGCACCTGCTTTCTTATGAGGATTATATGAAAAAGATCGGCGCGACCTTGGGTACGACCGTGAGCCATTATAATAATGCTTATAAGGAATTCAAAAAGATAGACAAAGACGTAGTCAAGATAACCGAAGGTGAATCGAAGATCGAGCCCTTGGAATTGGAAAAGCCGAGATCGGAATATTAAAATGAAGCAAACAGACATATCAAAACAAGACATAAAAGGAGCAATTGTGGAGGCAATTGCTTTCTTTGACTTATTCGACCGTCCGCTTGTCTTGTTCGATCTGTGGCAGTCCTTGAAAATCAAGATTCCCCCGGGACGCTTAGCCGAGGTCTTGGAGGAGGATGATATGCCCTTGGAAAAGAGCGGCCCCTTCTATTTTCTCAAAGGCAGGAGGGGGATATCTGAAAATATTAGGGAGCAGGCTTTTTTGTCCGAGAGAAAAGAGAAGATAGCCCGGAGACTGGCCAAAATTTTGCGCTTCGTGAACGGAGTGAGGCTGGTAGCGGTCTGCAATAATTTTTATTATAAAAAAGAAAGCGACATTGATCTTTTTATCATCATCAAGGCTGGAAGGATGTGGCTGGTCCGCTTGGCCATAACGGCGATGGCTCAGATCATGGGCTTGCGCCGGCACGGGGATAAGATAGCTGATCGGGTTTGTTTGAGCTTTTATATTACGGATAAGGACCTTGATCTTTCCAAAATAGTTTTGAGGGAAGGCGATCCTTATTTCTACCAATGGTTCAGGAATTTAAAGCCGATCTATGATGATGGCGTCTATAGAGAGCTTTATAGAAAAAATAAATTCTTTAAAGATAATTTGCCCAACGCATTTATCGGTCTTCCGATCCGGTCGGAAATAAAAGATAGCTTTACCAGTTTGCTTTTCAAAAAGTTAAACGGTTTTTGGTTCAACGGTCTTTTGGGGGACGCTCTTGAGAGAGCGGTTAAAAAAATACAGCTTAAGAAAATGTCCTATAATCAAGAGACGGCCAAAGATGAAGATGATACTCGAGTCATGATTTCTGATGATATTTTGAAATTTCACGAAAATGATCGCAGGGAAGAATTCAGAAGAAGATTAAAAGAGAAAATATTCAATTTTTAATAATATGCGATTTAAAAACAGCTTTAAAAAGATGATAGAATACGGAATCTATGCCCTGGCACTGCTACTGCCTTTTCAAACGCGCTTGATATTGCGGCCGGGAAATTTCGGAAGCGGCAGTTTGGAATATTTGACAATCAGCCTTTACGCGGTTGATATATTGATCATATTTTTATTGCTTTTATTTTTGATAGACAAGATAAGAAATTCCCAAATCCAAATTCCCAAATCCAAATTTATCTATTTGATCATCCTTTTCGACCTGGCGCTTTTTGTTTCGATCTTTTATTCGCCGGATAAGCT
>WJLG01000115.1 GCA_014728685.1 Candidatus Falkowiibacteriota bacterium | reverse complement strand
GGTCCGAAGCCCAAAAAAGCCAAGAAAAAAGAAATGCCAAGACAGGGCCTTGGTTTGTCCCGCTTTTGTTTTTACGATTTTTGCTGTTTTTGTGCTCTTAGGTACGGTTATTGGGGTTTTGACGATCTATGAAAAGGAATTAGATCGCTCGGTGAGCAGAGAGGTTGCAGACTTGTCTGGGTTATCGGTCAAATTCATGGTTGCCGGCCGGGCCGAATATGAAGGAATGCCAAGAAAAATTTTGATCACCCCCTCCATTCTAATAGGGGAAGGAGTCAGATTGCCAAAGAATTGCATTATCGGCAGACATTATATTGTCTGTAAAAATTGAATTTGTTTTTCAGATAGCAAATGGCCAAACTTAAAAGGTTTGGCCATTTTAAATAAATGGATTTTAGATATAAAATAAACAGATCAAGAAGGGCTAAAAATATCCGCTTGTCCGTTCATTCAGATACCAAGATCGTTTTGACGATTCCTTGGTGGGTGCCCGAGACCATTGGACGGGCTTTTTTGAATTCTAAGAAAGATTGGCTGATGAAAAAGATATCAGAAATAGAAAATAGATCCAAGCAAGGCTTTGACCGTGTTTTTGGTAGGAAGGACTATTTGCAGAACAAAGAAAAAGCCCGAGAATTTGTATTGAGCCGCTTGCGGTATTATAATGATATTTATGGATTTAACTATGGGCGGATATCCATTCGCGACACCAAGAGCCGCTGGGGAAGCTGTTCGGCTAAAGGCAATTTGAATTTTTCTTATAAACTTCTTTTTTTACCTCAAGACCTGGCTGATTACGTCATAGTCCATGAACTGTGTCATCTGCAGGAACTGAATCACTCTAAAAATTTTTGGGCCTTGGTCGGTAAATGCATTCCACAGCATAAGAGCCGGAGAAAAAGACTAAAAAACTTTTTTTGTTTATGATCTTGATATATGGATTTCAATAAAGAACAATTGGAAATAATAAATAATCTAAAAGGGGCTTTTTTGGTGTCGGCACCGGTTGGTACCGGCAAGACCACGGTTCTGGCCCATCGGGTCATTAAAGCTCTGGAAAAAGGTTTTAAACCCGAAGAGATATTGTGCTTGACTTTTACTAATCGGGCGGCCGAAGAAATGAGAGACAGGATAAGGTCCGAACTGAAATCCAAGGAATCTTTTTCAGCCCTTACTATCAAGACTTTTCACGGCTTTTGCGCTTCTTTGATAAAAGAGGAGGATTTTCTTTTGGATATCAGCCCTGATTTTGTGATCTTTGAGGAAGAAGAGCAGGCTGAGACCATTAGGGATGTGCTTTCGCGCCATCCATCTTACCCCCTTGCCGGACAGGAGGCTTCAAAAAGGGAGTTGATGGATCTAATAGAGAAGATATATAAGCATCGCCTGCGCGCTTTGGAGAATCAGATAGGCTGTGATCTGCCGGCTGATCCGGTCGATGAGACCTTTAAAAAGATAGCCGATGATTATGCTCGTTCTTTGTCCGACCAAAACGCTCTTGATTTCAACGAATTGGTCTTGATCGCCATCAAGGCTTTCTATACTGAGGATAAGATAAGGAATAAATGGTTGAAAAGATTCAAGTTCATTCAGCTGGATGAATTCCAAGATACGCACTTGTCTGAATATCTGGTAGTCAAAGAGCTGGCCAAAGATTCCAAGAATGTCGCTTTTATCGGAGACCTCGACCAGACCATTTACAGTTTCCGCGGATCAGAACCTTATTTGATCAAGCGTTTGATCAAGAGCCATTTTCCTGATGTCAAAGAGATGTCGTTGAAGGTTAACTATCGTTTTGATCCTAATATTTTAAAAGCTGTAAAGTCTTTTTTGAAATGTTTTCACAGAGCCAACACCAAAGAGATTGAATCTCCGCATTCGGCCTCTGCTGATGAAAAATGCATTGATGTTTTTGCCGGCCATAATTTCACCGAAGAGATCAGCTGGGTTATAGAGAATATAAAGAACATCAAACAGCAAGATCCCCAAGCCAGAGTGGCGGTCCTTTCCCGTGCCAACTGGCTTATTGGTAAGACGGCTGAGATATTCGAGAAGCAGGGTGTGGCTCATGTGACTGTTGATAAGTATGAATTTTTTCGGCGCCAGGAAGTGAAAGATATCTTCGCTTATTTGAAGATCATTTTTAATCGTTTCGATCTTGAGGCGGCTTATCGCTTGATAAAAAGGCCGGCGCGCAATATCGGCGCGCAAACCATCAAGGATATAAGAGAGACCGGAGCCAAGATCGGGTCCAAGGTTTCCGATTTTCTTAATTTCCGCAATTATAATTATCCGGAGCCGTTTTACGATCTTATCAATCGCTGGGACAAGGGTCGGTTGATAGTTTTGGATACGGAAACCACCGGAACAGATCCTTTGTCCGATCAAGTGATCCAGATATTCGCCATCGAGATCGTGATGGAAAGCCGGGCAAAGAATTCCATTATTATTTGAAAAATACCAAGCCGGTCGGATCGTCCGAACAAGTCCATGGTATATCTGATGAGTATTTGGCTGAAAACGGCCAGGATCCTAAAAAAACCCTAGAAGACCTGTCTCGTTTTATCGGAGACGATCCTTGTGTCGGGCATAATGTTGTTTTTGATATTTCGATGCTGATCGAGTATAGCGGCCGTTTAGGAGTAGGTCTTGATATAAAAGACTATTACGATACCTTGGATATGGCCAGGAGGAAGGTGGAAGCGCCCAACTATAAGCTGGGGACTTTGGCTGAAATGTTCGATCTGGAAACAGCCACTCATGACGCTCGTGATGATGTTATGGCAACAGTCGGATTACTTGGAGTTTTGGTTGAAAGACTGAGAAAGGACCAAATAAAAAGAAAAGACCTTTTTGCTAAATATTCTGCTAAGTTTATCACTTTGGCCGGACTTCTCAATTCATGGCGGACTATGGTAAGGGTCAAGCGTCCGGCAGAAGCCTTGAAAGAGATCTGGAAAGAGTCCGGTTTATCCGAATATTATGCCAAGGATCAAGATGCTGACAGCCGGCAAAAATCTATCGATAGCTTGATCGAGCTTTTTGTTCAGAAAGATGATCCGAATAAACGGCCGGAAGAAATAATGCAAGAATTGATCCGTTTTTCCGCTTTGGCCCGTGATATTAATTTTTTAGGGCTTGATAAAGGTAAGGTGCCGATAGTGACCGCCCATCAGG
>WJLG01000114.1 GCA_014728685.1 Candidatus Falkowiibacteriota bacterium | reverse complement strand
CATCCGTATTCATCTCGCCGGTCGTATCGCAAAGAACAACCCACTCTGCGCCGGCGTCCAAAGCCGTTCTTAGAAGCTTTTGGGCATAGCGCTTACCGGAAAAATAGGCCGTAAAAAAATGTTCGGCATCAAAGATGACTTTAATGCCTCGATCTTTTAAACGCTTGATATAGCCGGCAATAAGTTTGAATTGCTCGTCCGGATCACCCCACACTTCAGCCGCGTCTTTGCGCCTGGCTTTGGCGACCAAGGTGGCATACCCCGGTCTAAGTCTTTCTATTTCTCCGACATCATTGTCATTGAGCCGGCCGAACGCCGCTATCCGATCTCGGCCATATCTTTTAATGGCCGCCTTTATGCGAGCAATATCGTCTTTTCTTCCGGGATTGGCAAAGCCGGCTTCAACTATAAATGGCCCTTGAAGCTCAAGGATCATGTTGATCACTTTTAAGCAATCGTCCAAATTGCTTGAACTGGCTCCGCCTTGATTACCATCCCTTAAGGTACTGTCGAGAAATACGGCATTTCTGTACAATTGTGGCATAAACTCCTCCTTTTGGTTTTTCAAAGTGCTTTTCACAAAAAAATCGCCTTCTGCTTTGAAGACGATCTTTTTCCTATGAACTTTTCCTGTCTTTTATATCTTCAAAGCATGCATCAAGGCATCATTGATAATAATGATGCTAATGATCTCGATAATAATGCTTGATGTCTTGAAAAAATTCATATAGAAATATTATAAAGCCTCTTATTTATAATGTCAAATTTTGCTATAATTGAAATATCATCAATAATAATAAGATTTTATGAAAGATCAAAAAATCCCCCGGTCTTTGAAGATCTGGTTCTCCATACATTTTGTGATCGATATTATTTTGGCCCTGCCTTTATTCTTTTTCCCTCAAGAAGCCATGGCTTTTTTCGGCTTCACGGTCATAGATAAATATATGGCCAGATTGGTAGCGGCGGCTTTGGCCGGAATCGGCGGAGTGTCGCTTTTGTCCAAAGAAAAAGGTGTGGAAAGCTATCTCTCGCTTTTAAATCTTAAAATAATTTGGTCTATTGCAGCAATTTTCGGAATAGCGTTAACGATGGCGCAAGAAAAAAGACCGGTATCCGGCTGGATATTCGGCCTTATATTTATGATATTTTTCTTTGTCTGGTCCTATTATCGGTCAAAATTAAGCTCAAAAAAGGATTAATCTATTCTGCTTAAACGATCCTTGAACCAATCGACCCAAGGAATAGGAGATGGATCAACTCCGTTTAAAATCGCCATATAGAAACTCAGCCAGCTGCCGAACTGCAAGACCTCAAAAGATTGAGCCAGCTTGATCCTGGATTTAAGATTGACTTCGCTGTAAGGAATGCTCTTTTTTTCCAATATCTGTCTAATCAGAATATTTCTTTTCTGGGTCTTTTCATTGTACAGATCGGAATTGAAAAACAAAAATCTAAACTTGTCTTTTATGAAAGAAGGGTGATCCAAGCCTTCCAAAGCAAAATGATTCAGATCAGGCGATATCAGATATGAAGAAAAACTTTTGCCATTCTCGCTTAGCTGATTCCTTAAGGCGTGGATATTGCCTTCCAAAAATTCCGAACCGACGATGACCACGATCTTACCCAAAAGTTCTTGAGCCAATCTTTTGGCAAAATTTCTCCTTAGCTTGACATTCACATTCCAGAAAGGATCCCGGCCCTTGATGCCGGCCACTACTTCGCGGGCGGTTTCACTGCTCACTTTCAGAACACCGGCTTTTTCCAAAAGCCTGATAGCTCCGAAAACCGAGTAGCCGATCCCGAGCCGCGGCTGGCCGGAAGGGTTATTCTCCGGATCGAAAACAAAGCTTGGTATTTTCTTCTTTTCTATCAAATCCATCAATTTATTATCCATACTTTTGGAGGTGATAGCCATTATGCGAGCTCTTTTCTTTTTGGCTTTTTCATAAGTACTCAAAGGTTCTTCGGTATTGCCGGAATAAGAAGATATTATATACAATGTGTTCTTGTCCACAAAACCGGGCACATCATATCCGGGCTCAACTATCAAGGGTACTTTCATAACATCCTTAAAAACCGAGCGTATTATCCTAAAGCCCAAGTTCGAACCACCCATGCCGTTGACCACTACCTTGTTTATATCTTTTTTAAAGCCGGGCGGGACTATGATGGACTTGGAGTCCACCCAGGTTTGCTCTATTTGGTCTGATAATAAGCGAATAGACTCAGCTGCTTCTCCTTGATCCAATTTTTTGTAAACATTTACATCATCCAAATTTATCATATGAACATCTTATTTATTTATCTTATTTAGATTATATCAAAAATCTTTATCAAGCGCCAATGTTTGCTAAAAATCAAAAATGAGCTATAATATATAAGCTATTAATATAAATAAATATATGTTCGATCTATTGCACAATTTCGAGCCCTCCGCCACTTTGATATCTTTCAGCGGCGTACAAATATATTGGTATGGCATGTTCATTGTGGCTGGAATTTTGGCTTCTCTTAGCGTATCTTTGAAATTAGCCAAAAGATCGCAAATACCTCCGGAAAAGGTGTTTGACCTGGCTTTTTGGCTGATCATTTTCGGTATCTTGGGCGCCCGCGTCTATCATGTTTTTTTGGAATTCGGATATTATCTGGAAAAGCCTCTGGATATAATTAAGATCTGGCAAGGCGGACTGGCTATTCATGGCGGTATTATTGCCGGCTTGATCACTGTTTATTTCTTTTGCAAAAAACAAAGTTTGAATTTTTGGAAAATATCAGCCATTCTTACTCCCGGGATCGCCTTGGCGCAAGCTATCGGCCGCTGGGGCAATTATTTCAATCAAGAGCTTTTCGGACTGCCGACCAGCCTGCCTTGGGGAATTCCCATCGATATCATGAAAAGACCGCACGCTTTTATCAGTAGCGAGTATTTTCATCCGACTTTTTTATATGAGTCCTTGGGCAATCTGCTTATCTTTACCATACTACTCATTTTGGTATTTAATTTCATCAAAAAAGACCGAAAAAATTATCAATACATAGTTATTGCATATTTGATAATGTATTCGATATTGCGTTTTTCTCTGGAATTCATTCGCATCGACAGAACTCCGACCGTCATGGGTCTGCGCTGGCCACAGATAGCCAGTATCGTGATTATCTTGGCATCTTTGGTGTATTTGATCTGGAAAAAACAAAAAAAGGGAGGAATCATGCCAAAGGCAGATCCTCTCCCTGAAAAAGCAAAAGAGTCTCAAGCTGAAAATGAAAGCTAAGTCTGCCTTCGCTTGAAACAACCGCCGGAAGGACGTCGAACTTCCGATGTCTGGCCTTATTACGGTTTTCCTTTGCTTTATAGAAGGCAGAATATTCTATTCCTGATAAAAAGTCAATAGGGCTTGATTTTTAAATAGATAACTGCTATATTAACCTTTAGATTGCTTACTTGAAGCGATTTTTATTTTAAATTTCAAATTGATAATGCGGGTATGGTATAATGGCTTATTACGTCAGCCTTCTCCGCGACATGCCCTTCGGGCTGCGCGGACCCGCTCACGGCCACAGGCCGATGTAGCGGGCAAGACTGTCCTATTCGACCTCTCT
>WJLG01000113.1 GCA_014728685.1 Candidatus Falkowiibacteriota bacterium | reverse complement strand
GGATCGGGATCATGGTAGGTCTTAAGGTCAGCAAAAGCGCGGTTGATAGGAATAAGGTCAGGCGTTGGCTGCGAGAAACCATCAAACAAGAACTTCCGGATATAAAAAACGGTTTTGACATAGTCATCCTTACCAATCCGAAGATCAAAGACAAAGATCTTCAAGAGATAAAAAAAGCCTTAGCAAGTTCGCTTAAGCGAGCCGGGCTTTATAGATAATGGGAAAAGTATTCAAGGACGGCGGGTTTTCTTCATATATAGTTATAAAGATCATCCGCTTTTATCAAAAGACTCTTTCTTTCGATCATGGGATCATGAAGGTCTTTGCTCCTTACGGACGTTGTAAATTCAGGCCTACCTGCTCGGAATATGCCATACAAGCGGTTAATAAATACGGCGTTATCAGAGGAGGATTTAAGGCGCTTGCCAGAGTCCTTCGCTGCCATCCTTGGAGCAAAGGCGGATATGATCCATTGAATTAAGGATTAAGAAACAGGAATTAAGCTTAGTTTTTGTTTCTTAACACTTAATTTATTTTATGGGTTCTATCTTCACAACTATTTTTTATCAGCCGATCTTGAATTTGCTGGTATTTGTTTATAATATCGTTCCGGGCAATGACATTGGTATTGCTATTGTAGTTATGACCATAGTCATCAAAGCGATATTACTGCCCTTATCCAAGAAATCGATCGAGTCGCAAAAATCTTTGCAAGAGCTTCAGCCCAAGGTGGACGAAGTAAAGAAGAAATACGCGGACAACAAAGAAGAGATGGGCCGGAAGATGATGGAGCTTTATGCCAAGCATAAGATCAATCCTTTGTCATCATGCTTACCCCTGTTGATCCAACTGCCTTTCTTATGGGCGGTTTTCAGAGTTTTTCGAAATGGTTTGACCAATGGTTCTCTGGACTTGGTATATCCTTTTATTTCCAAGCCGGAAGCGCTTGATCCGATCTCTTTTGGTTTTTTGAATCTGTCTGAGCCGAATATAGTGTTAGCTATTTTGGCCGGCCTGGCTCAATTCTTGCAAGCCAGGATGATGACCAGAAAAAAACCGGCTGTAAAAACACCGGGAGCCAAAGACGAAGACATGGCCGCGGCTATCAATAAGCAGATGCTATACTTCATGCCCGTATTGACGGTTATTATCGGTATCAGTCTTCCCGGCGGTTTGACGCTTTATTGGCTGATCACAACTCTGCTTACAGCCCTACAACAAGAATTTATCTTTAAAAAGATGAATAAGAAGAATGATAATGATCATGAGGACGATAATAAAGATCAAAAAGATGATCCTAAAGTGATCGAAGGTGAAGTGCTTAACTAGATATTTAGAAGTATTTATAGTTTGAATATAAAAGCAAGGTTAAAAAAACCTTGTTTTTTGATTCCTAAATCGTCATTAAAGCTGACCAGCATTTAAGATCACTTGAGCAATTACTGAGTATTGACTAAGAATAAGGCTTGTGATAAAAAGAGCTAAGCCCGAATTGGATGTTTAGTGTTAGCATTGACAAAAGTGTAAAAATATGATATAATGAAGAGATTTCCTGTCAAGACATTTGATAGGATTTTTTAATTTAATAACTTTCTTTAATGAAAAAGAATAATAAACAAGTAAAAAAATCTAATTTTAGCTTTAAATTGATAAAAAGCAAGATCTCTGAAAGCAAGGGTAAGGCTGTAATTATACTAACATTAGCTATTTTAATTATCAATGCTGTAATCTTTTTGCCTTTGCCGACCGTGGCTGAGATAAAGGAAATAAGCGGTATTGATAACATAGCCCAGGCCTTTAAGGATGATAGAGCTGGTTTTGTTAACACTTTACCTAAAAATAGCGATAGTTTAGAGGTTTCTTATGTTAGGAATGTGGTTTTGACCGCTTATAATTCAGAGGTGGCTCAATGTGACAGTTCTCCATGTATCACTGCTAATGGTTTTAACGTTTGTAAACACGGTATAGAGGACACTATTGCCATGAATGGCATTAGAATGGGTACCAGGATCAGAATACCGGAGTTATTCGGTGATAGGGTGTTTGTGGTCAGAGATAGGATGAATGCTAAATATGATTCAAGCAGGGGTGATATTTGGATGATCAGCAAGGATGAGGCCAGACAGTTCGGAGTTAAATATGCTCTTATCGAGGTGTTGAAATAAATATATCATAATACATATTTTAGAAGAACAAGGCCTCTTAAAGGCCTTGTTCTTTTTTGGTCTTTCTGCTATATTATTTGTATTATCAAATTAGTAGTTGATCAGGTGCCGGCAAGAGGGCAACGGTTGTCTATGATCATATTCAAAAGGCTGAAAGGTCTATTATATGGCTTGGTGGCCAAGTGGTAAGGCACGGGTCTGCAAAACCCTTACCGCGGGTTCGATTCCCGCCCAAGCCTCAAATGATAAAAAGAAAAGTCCAGGGTATAGTGGACTTTTCTTTTTTTGTATAAAAAAATTGTACAAGAAATATCAATAATAGCGGGTATTTACGAGTCTATTTCATAAAAAACACCAAAGTCCAGGGTATAGTGGACTTAAGCTGTGGATAAGTTGTGTTTTGCGTGGATAAGTTTTCGACTTAAGTCCAGGGTATAGTGGACTTAAGCTGTGGATAAGTTTTTCTGTACAAATTTTTTATTATTTTTTTGTGCTTATTTTAGAAAAAATAATTGGACAAATAGATAAACATTCAGTATAATTGACTGACTGTTTCTATGGGTGTATAATATATATAGAAACATTAAATTTGCACCTTGTTGGCTCTTTGGGGGACATTTACAATCAAATACTTCTTATATAGAGAAGTGCTTCGAATTTAAGGAGATTATCTTGGAATCACTTCTTTACTTTCTACTGGTTTTCAACTTTGTCAGTACCGACATGACAAATTACAAAAAAACAAAAACAAAAGAAAAGCAGAGATCTAGAACAAAAAAGTTTTGAAATAAAAACAAAAAACTGGATCCTACAAAAATTGGTAGAAAGTCGCTTTTGCAAGTCGGCACAAAAGCCCTAATTCCTGAAAATGAAACAAAAGAAGAATAAAGAATTCGTTTTTAGGAACGGGGCTCAGATGTAGGGTCAATTATTAATTTA
Source organism: Candidatus Falkowiibacteriota bacterium (assembly GCA_014728685.1). Taxonomy (GTDB): domain Bacteria; phylum Patescibacteriota; class Patescibacteriia; order Patescibacteriales; family WJLG01; genus WJLG01. The sequence continues at coordinate 4,164 of WJLG01000113.1, read as the reverse complement.
TATAGAATTGGACCCTCGCTGGGCCCTTTTCTTTTTGGCTAATTATATTGACTAATTTGATGTATTATGGTATAATGACAAGAATGTAGAAAATAATGTTTTAATGTTGTTCAATCTTAAGGAGGTTTTTATGTGTCGGTTCTTTCAAATTTCTTTCATCGCACTGTTTTGTCTGGCTTTGAGCAATTGTTCATCTCTGCGCCTAGTGGATCTGGATCATGCTCGAGATGTTTCCGAGATAGCGCGCGGTGAAGAGCCGGGCGATGGGCGTTGTTATGGCCGAAGCATGACTTTGGCGAAAAAGGTGGTGCGAGAACGTACTCCTGATGTGGATGAACAAGGAAGATACTTGGTGCTTTTGAGGAACGAGTCGCACAGAAGCGTCAAGATCAAGCTATACAAGAGCACCTTTTGCCAAAATGTCTTTTGGTTCGAAGCTGCTCTTGGCAAAGATCAGGATCATGAAGTCAGGCTGCCCCCGGGCAAGTATCTGGCTCAGACCTGGTTTCAGGGTCGGTGCTTGGCTCAGCGAGAGTATGAGATCACCACAGCGCGATCTTATGATTCGTACACCGACAAGACCTATGCCAAGATCATCAGATATCTCCTCTAATGATCGAAGCATGGGTAAAAACAAGAGAGGATCAGCTTCTTATTAGCCGACCCTCTCTTTTCTTTTATACAAAAAATACTTTAGTCCATTCCACCGGTTTCAAAAGTTGCTTCACTTAAAGAATTGAATACAAAAGCGGTTATAGAATAGGCAGCGACAATTATGATCAATCCGATTATAGCGGTCTTAATGATACCCATAGCTTTTTTGACTTGATCATCATTTCCCGCGGCGGTCATCCAAGTAAAACCCCCATATATCAGAAGGCCGATGAATACAATACCGAGCATACCCAGCGTAACGCTTATCAAAGTGGCGGTTATGCCTCCGACAGTCGCTGATCTGTTCAAGCCGGCTACATCAGCAAGAACATCTGCTTGCTTTTCACGCATAGCATCAGTTTCCAGATTATTGGCAGCTAAAACAGGCGAGGCTATTGCTATAAAGAGCAATATTATCAAGACCTTATTGATTTTGTTTAGCATATTTTTATTTAAAGGATTATTGCAAGGTGTTCAAAAATAAGATAGATATCAAGCTATAGACAGCATAGGCACTTACTACCAATATCAAACCTATCAAAGAGTTCCTAAGTATATTCTGGGCTTTTTTGACCTGGTCGTCATTTCCTTGGGCAGTCATCCAAAGGCCTCCCCCGTATATTATCAAGCCAATAAAGACCACTCCCAATAGCCCTAGAGCGGCGCTGACAGCTGTGCCGGCTATTTCTGCCAAGGTGGTTTCATCAGCTTCTTGAAAACCACCGCCATCACCGGTTTTTTTCAGGGCATCCAGCGGAGTTGTGGCAAAAACAAAATAAGGGATTATCAAAAAAATAAGCAATGCCAATAATAATGATATGGTCTTGATGGTTTTTTTCATAATTATTCTTTATTTCGGCTATATAAAAAGCCGATATTTAAATCTAGATTACTGCAAGGTTCGGCTACTGAAAACACTGACGACCAGGTAGCTGATAGCATAGGAGGCCAAGACGATCACCAGGCCGATAATAGCGGCTGTGATCAGGTCTTTGGCTTTTTTGACTTGCTCTTCATTACCTGTGTCCGACATCCAGAGATACCCCCCGTATATCATCAACAATATAAATACTAATCCCAAAAATCCAAGTAAGGCCGAGATCAAATTATTGAACAAAGGACTCATAAAACCGATAGGCTCATCCGCTTGTTGGCTTATATTATAACCAGTCTCTTTCGCCGCTTCTTTTAGAGGGTCTTTATCACCGGTTTTAAAAGCATCAGCAATGCCGGCGGCATAGCCCAGGCTTATAACATTGAACAGGATGAATAAGAGGCAAAAAGACGTTATAGATATTTTGACCAAAGCGTCAAATAAGCTAAAATGACCTTTTCTCTTGGTTTTTTTAGATCTTTTCATATATTTATCCGTCCGGCATCGTCGGAGTAGAGCCGACATAACCTTCTTGGAAGCGAGAAACAACATATATCGATATAGCGTATGAAGAAAGTATTATCAGCAAGCCGATCGTGGCCGTTATGATGATATTTTTGGCTTTGGTCACTTGCTGTTCATTGCCTTGAGCCCCCATCCACAGATAGCCGGCATAGACCATTAATATTAAATAAGCTATTCCTACCAGAGGCATTATCACAAGTATCACCGGGTTGGCGGCAGAATCATTATTAAGCTCTGAATGGCCGGTATAGCTAGCGGTTTTACCAAGACCGCTGTCCTTTATGAAATCATAAGCTTGAGCCGAAGGAGCGATCAAGCATCCGGCCATAATAAAAAAGAATAATAACGACAGGATCGCCTTTTTTTGTATATTTTTGATCATTTTTTAACCGATTAACGTGCCGCCAATATATCTGGTAATGCCGTAGGCCGCTAAAACCACTAAAAGTCCGAAAAAGGCAGCTATTATTATTTGTTTAGCTCTTTCTACCTGCTGTTCATTGCCTTGAGCTGTCATCCAGGTTATGCCACCCATTACAGTCAGGGCTAGAAAGATGACGCCGACCCAGGTCAGAATCGTGCCTATCAATTTACCCACCACTACCTCGGGTTCGCCTTGTATCAAAGCATCTTCATTGTCGCCAACACCCATGGTTTCTTTCAGGCCGTAATCTTGGGCTTGGGCGTTATTAAGTAGGCAAACAAAGAATAAGCCGATAAACAGAATAGGAATAACAAAATATAATGATCTTCTAGTCATAGTTTTATGATTATTTTCCCTCCAGGGTTTGTTTTTGCAAATAAACCCTGGAGGGATCCCCACATAAGTGAGAATCCGATTCCTAAGACCGGTCTTAGGAACTTTATTGAGTAGCGGTAATAAGCGAATCCAAAACGAATCTGGCAATACCCCAGGCAGCTAAGATGATCACCAAACCGATAACACCGGCGACGATCACTTTTCTGGCTTCAGCCACTTGCTCTTCATTGCCGGCAGCTGTCATCCACTTGAAACCGCCGATCAAAATGATGATCACGGCCAGGATACCTAGAAATCCCAGGATGATCCTGATCAAAGTGGCGGCAATGTCGCGCGGATCTCTTTCACCTAAGCCGATAGTATCTTGTACGTCCACTCCGGAATCTCCGCTCATTAAATAATCAATGTCAACTCCTTGTTGGGCGTTAACCGCTAGAACCGGAACGACCAGCATCATAGCCATGGCAAAGATCATTAAACTCTTTAAGATTTTGTTCATAATTCACCTCCCTTCTTAGTTTATTATTTTAAAAATAAAATTTTACTGAATATTCAAGCCGGTCGCTTGTCCGGTCGCTCTTAAGACAAAACTGGCAATACCCCAGGAAGCCAGGACGATCACTAGACCAATAACCCCGGAAATAATGACTTTTTTGGCTTGACCCACTTGCTCTTCATTGCCGGCAGCTGTCATCCACTTGAAACCGCCGATCAAAATGATGATCACGGCCAGGATACCTAGAAATCCCAGGATGGTATTGACCAAACTGGCGGCGATCGAACGCGGATCTTCTTCTCCCAGTCCGACCTCTTCGGCATATTCAACTCCCAGATCGACGCCTGATTGAGCAAGTACGCCCACGGGAGCTATAATGGCGACTGCTAAAGCAAAAACAGTCAAGCTTTTGAATAATTTGTTCATAACTTGATCTATAATAATTATAGATAAAAGACCCAAGGCAAACAGATGTCTGATGCCAGCCTTTTTATCTTTTATAATTTTACCATAAAAATGCGCGGAGAACAATTTTTGAACTTGGCTGATCATAATTGACCCGATATCGTTTTGATGGTATTATATTTTTTAGCTGAAAAAGCTTAAAGATATAAATATATTTCCCAAAAAGAAATTAAAAAGAAAAGAATAAAAAGAATATCGATCGATATATCATTGTTGGTTCTGCGGCTTTTTGAGATCATATTCAAGATCATAGCCGGAGTTTTGGTTTTAGCCGCCAAACCGGTGATTTTTTTATTTCGCTTCATTTTTTTCAAGATCCTGGTCAAGATCTACCTTTCTTATTTTTCTTTGGCCAGGAAGCTTGGCTGGGATAAGCTTAAAGGAAGCTTC
>WJLG01000009.1 GCA_014728685.1 Candidatus Falkowiibacteriota bacterium | reverse complement strand
TGAAGTGATCAACCTGAAAATTAACGATATTGATTTCGATCGCAAATCACTCCATATCAAGGGAGCTAAAGGTAAGAAAGATCGAATAACCATCATATCGGAAACGGTTCTTGCCAATATAAATAAATATCTGCGGCAATGGCGTCCCTTGGAATATGCTTTTGAGTCAATGGGAGGCGGCAAGCTTACCACCAGAACCGTTCAAGCCATTGTTTCACAAAATACCAGAAAAGCCGGTCTGGCTAAAAATATAACTCCGCATACTTTCCGCCACAGTTTTGCCACTCATCTCCTTGAAAGCGGGCTGGATATCCGCTATATCCAAGCGCTTCTGGGCCATGCGCGGCTGGAAACCACACAGATCTATACAAAAGTGGCAACAACGCAATTTGATAAGATAAAAGACTTGTTATAGGATCATATACGTAATTAATTACGTATTTTATTACGTATTTCATCAACAGCTTAATTATGCTTTCACTTGATAAAGAAAATTCATTATTCTCATGCGGCCACCAAATTATCTGCGGTTTGGACGAGGCCGGGCGCGGACCTTTGGCCGGCCCGGTGGTTGCGGCCGCGGTTTCCTTGGATCCGAAAACCTGTTCTCTTTTAGCTGCCTGCGAAGAGATCAAATACATAAAAGATTCCAAAAAACTTACAGCCAAAAAGCGAGATGAGCTTTTTGATTTTATACAAGCTAATTTTTGCGAGGTTGGCATCGGCATCTGCGACCACGAAACCATTGATAGGATAAACATCCTGGAGGCTACTTTTCTGGCCATGAAAAAGGCCATTAGCGCTCTTCGGGAAAAACCGGCCTTTGTGATGCTTGATGGCAAATTCCAGATACCGAACTCTAGTCTTAGGCAAGAAGCTGTGGTCAAAGGCGATAATTCCGTCCTTTCGATCGCGGCCGCTTCCATAGTCGCCAAAGTGGCGCGCGATCGGATGATGGACGAATTCCACGAAAAATACCCAATGTACGGCTTTGACAAGCATCGAGGCTATGGCACGAAGATACATATGGAAGCGGTAGCTGAACACGGCCCCTGCCCGATCCATAGAAAAAGCTTTGCTCCAATATCTAAATTTTTCCAATAAAAAGGTTTGACTTCTCAATAAAAACAGTATAAGATTAAATAAGTCTATTAAAGTATTTAGGCTAATTTTATTTATTATTTTTATTTATGAATATAACCGAACTTGCAAGAAGGCTAAGGATCACTCCGAACGAATTGCGCGAATATTTGCCGCGCATGGGTTTTCATATTGGTTTTAAAGCTATAAAAGTCGATAATAAGACTGCTCATAAGATAATGAAAGAATGGCCGAGTTTTAGAGAAAAACTTCGAATAGAAAAAGAAAAGGCTGAAAAAGAGGAAGAAAAAACAGAAAAAGAAAAAGTGCTGAAAAAGATCCAGATCCCAAAGTTGATCACTGTTAGGGATTTTGCAGAAGTAGCCCAGATCCCGGTCAACAAGGTTTTATCCGAATTGATGAAAAATGGGATTTTTACTTCAATAAATGAAAAAATAGATATTGATACCGCCATGATCATAGGTGAAAATCTTGATGTTGAGGTTTTAGAAAAAGAGGATCAGGAAGAAGAAGCAGGTTCGGAAGAAGGTAAAATAAACAAAGTTTTGGAAAAAGAAAGCCAAGATAAATTACAAGAAAGAGCGCCGGTCATAGTCGTAATGGGCCATGTGGACCATGGAAAGACCAAGCTGCTTGATACTATCAGAAAAACAAATGTCGTCGCCGGTGAACACGGAGGCATCACGCAGCATATCGGAGCCTATCAGATCGAAAGAAACGACAGATCCATAACTTTCATCGATACTCCCGGCCATGAAGCCTTTACTGCCATGAGAAGCCGCGGCGCTAAGATCGCCGACGTGGCTATTCTGGTGGTGGCCGCTGACGACGGGGTCAAACCGCAGACTGTGGAAGCCTACAAGATCATCCAAGCTGCCGGCATTCCTTTTATCGTCGCTATCAACAAAATGGATAAAGAAGGCGCGGACATAAACCGGGTCAAGCAAGAACTCTCAACTCAATTGAATATCATCCCTGAGGATTGGGGAGGAAAAATTGTCTGCGTGCCGATATCGGCTCTTAAAGGCGAGGGTATTGAAGATATTTTGGATACCATTCTTTTGCTGACCGATACTGAGGCCAAGAATATGAAAGCCAACCCGGAAAGCCAAGCGATCGGCACTGTGATCGAATCGCATGTAGACAAGAATTCCGGCCCGGTCGCCACTATTTTGGTGCAGAACGGAACTCTGAAGATCGGCGATCAGCTTTGCCTGCAAGAAAAAATGATCGGCAAGGCCCGGTCTTTAAAAGATTACAACGGCCAAGATATAGAAGCCGCTACTCCATCGACTCCGGTCAAGATCATCGGCTTGAAGATCGCTCCAACAGTCGGAGATATAATCGAGGTCGGCGAAGGCGAAAGGATCAAAGGAAAATTCAAGATGGTCAAAAGACAGACCACTCTGCCGGCCCAGACTCAGGAAAGCGATTCTGACAACATCAAACATTTCAACATCATCATCAAAAGCGATGTCTTGGGTTCGGCCGAAGCGGTGGAAGAATCATTGATGAAGATCAATACCGAAGAAGTAAAGGTCAAGATAGTAAATAAAGGTTTGGGAAATATCATCGAAGGAGATATAGACAGAGCGGAGGCGGCTAATGCCGAGATCGTGGGGTTCAATGTTAAAGTAAACCCGGCCGCTGAAACCTTACTCAGAGAAAAAGATGTTAAAGTGCATACTTTTAATATTATTTATGATCTGATCGCCTATGTCCGAGAAGAAATGCAGAAGTTGGTCACTCCTAAATTCGAAAGGATCGATCTGGGAAGATTGAAAGTCTTGGCAATATTCAAAACCGGGGACTCCGATCAAATAGTCGGGGGTAAAGTCCTGGATGGAACGATCAAAGCTTCCAAGGTGGAGATTTACCGCGACAAAGAATTGATAACTACCGGCGAAGTCGAAAAGATCCAATCAGGCAAAGAAGATGTCAACGAAGCCTCAAAAGACCAAGAATGCGGAATTTCATTTAAGGGAAATCCGGTGATACAAGAAGGCGATATTATCAATTTCTACGAAAACAAAGAAATTATCAACAAATTATAATATGAGCAGAATGGATCAGGTCAATGAACTGCTGCATCAAAACATTGCCCTAATAGTGAATGAAAATATAAAACTGGAAAACGGCATGATAACAGTCTCTTATGTCGATTGTTCTCCGGATCTAAGAAGTGCCAAAGTGGCTATTTCCGTCCTGCCTGACAATATGGCCGGAACCGCCTTGAAAAAATTAAGGAGCAGCTCCGGCTTGATCGTCTCTCTGCTTTCCAAAAAGATAAAGCTCAAAAAGATCCCGCGCTTGGCATGGGTGTTCGATCCGACGGAAAAAAACGCGGCTTCTCTTGATGAGATATTCAATGAAATAGAAAAGGAAAAAGAAGAGAATGAACAAAAGCCCTAGTTAACAGGGCTTTTTAAGACCAGATCAATATGGAAATCGCAAATAAATACAAATACGCATTGGAGAAAATAAGATCAGCCAATAATATATTATTGATAACGCACGAAAGGCCGGACGGCGACGCACTGGCTTCGATATGCGCTTTTTCACTGCTACTGGAAAGACTTAAAAAGGATCACAAGCTCTTTTGTAATGACCAGGTACCTGCCTTGTTCAATTTCATACCTAATTCTAACAAGATAAAAAACGATAAGGATTTGAATTGGGGCGAATATGATCTGACCATCGTGGTTGATTGCGGAGCGCTTTCAAGGACAAAACTGGAAAAGGAAATAAGAGACAATCGCGCCAAACAATTCATCATAGAGTTCGACCACCATCCCAAGGTTGATGATTATGCCGATCTTGAGATCAGGATACCTGACATCTCTTCAACCGCTGAAGTGATCTATCGCTTCTTCAAAGAGAACGATCTTGAATTCGGAAAAGATATCGCAACTTGCATCCTGACCGGCATTTTGACCGATACTATCAATTTTTTAAATACTTCAACGACCGCCGAAACTATCGCTATTTCCTCCGAAATGCTTTCCGAAGGCGCGCTAATGCCGAAGATAAACCGCTATGCCTGGAAGAACAAAAATATCCATTCGATGAAAGTCCTCGGCAACATCCTTGATAATCTAAAGATCAACCCTGACCATAGCATCGCTTTCGCCTGCCTGGCCTATGAAGAGATGGAAAAATTCTCAGAAACCGAAGAGACTTTTGATTCTGTGATGAATTTTTTGTCCAACATAGATGATGTAAAAGCGGTAATGCTGCTTCGCGAAGAAAGACCCGGAAGTATAAAAGGCAGTATCCGTACCAATAACCCGAAAATAGATGTTTCCAAAATAGCCAAATTACTCGGCGGCGGCGGTCATGCCAAAGCTTCCGGATTCAAGATCGACGGGAAGATAATAAAAACCGAAAAAACTTGGGAAATAAAATAGCTCCGAAATTTCGGAGCTATTTTTAAAGACATTGAGCCTCAAGCAAATGGCCGATCGCCAAAACAATGGCCAAAAGGATCAAAACGACCACAAGCTCGACATTGCTTTTGTCTTCCTTTCCAGGTATCTTTTCTTTACTCAAAGCTAACTCCTCTTTTTGTGTTCTTCACGCCATTTTTTGATCTCGGCATGATTTCCTGATAAAAGAACTTTTGGTACGCTGTATTTTTTTCTCTCGGCTGTAATGGTCTCCGGTTTTGTATATTGAGGATACTCCAAAACTCCCGGCTGGCTATGCGATTCATCCTTGGCCGATTCTTTGTTGCCCAAAACTCCAGGCAAAAGCCTGGTGATCGAATCGATCATCACCATCGCTCCCAGCTCGCCGCCGGTCAACACGTAATCACCTATCGATATCTCCTCATCTATGAACTCTTTCACTCTTTCATCTACGCCTTCATAACGTCCGCAAACAAATATTACATTATCAAGCTTGGAGTATTTCTTGGCCATAGCCTGATCCCACCTCTTGCCCTTAGCCGAAAGCAAGACGATCTTTCTTTTTTCTTTTTTCTTTTTTGATCGTAAAGCACGGAGTGCTTTATAAATGACATCCGCCTTCATCACCATACCGGCTCCGCCGCCATAAGGAGTATCATCGACCGTCCTATGCTTATCCTTGGTCCATTTGCGCAGATCATGCGCTTTGATCTTGATCTTTTTTTCTTTTTGCGCACGCCCAATAATGCTCTCATTGAAGTAAGAGTCGAATATCTCCGGGAAGATGGTGATGATATTGAATTGCATAAAAATAAAACTGCTACTTTATAGAATAGCAGTTTTACATTTTTTGGTAAACTTTGCAAGTCTATTTACGATATATCCGCAAACTATTACTGATCACAAACACATCGGACAATCCCATGGCCATAGCACCTACCATAGGATTGACCAGGCCGGCAACAGCCAGTGGAATAGCTAAAACATTGTAAAAGAAGGCCCAAAATAGATTTTGCTTTATGATCTTGAATGTTTTTGCAGACAAATTGATAGCTCTAACCACCTTATACGGATCGCTCTGAGTAAGAATTATATCTCCGGATTCCTTGGCAATGTCGGCTCCGCTGCCAATAGCGATCCCCAGATCGGCCTGAACAAGAGATGGCGCATCATTTATACCATCGCCGACGAAAATAACTTTACGGCCATCTTTTTGTAAATTCTTAACTTCAAACTGTTTTTCCGCCGGAAGAACCTCTGCTAAAACTTTTTTCACCCCCAAGCTGCCGGCAGTTGCCTCGGCGTTTGGCTTGTTGTCTCCGGATAATATTATCGTCTCCATCCCCATTTTATTCAATTCCTTGATAGTATCAGCTGAGCTTTCCTTTATCTCATCTGTTGCCAAAATAGCTCCGATAACTTTATCTCCGTGAGCTACAAAAAGAAGAGTTCCCCCCGCTTCTCTATGCTCTTTGGTTATCCTTTCCGGCCAAGAAATATCAAAATTATTTTCTTTTAATAATTTTTTATTCCCCAAAAAAAGATCGGTCTTATGAGTGGTGCATTTACCAGACACCCCTTTCCCGGGGATCTCTTTGAAACCAGATATTTCAGTTAGATCGATCTTTTCTTCTTCGGCATACAAGACAACCGCCTGAGACAAGGGGTGGCGAGAACCCTTGGCAACAGAAGCGCCGATCTTTATTATTTTATCCTCAGAAAAAGATTCCTCTTTGTTGGCTATTACTCTTCTCACTTTTGGCTCGCCTTTGGTAAGCGTCCCTGTCTTATCAAAAATAACCGTATCTATTTTTTTTACCTTTTCAAAACTATCGCCGTTCTTTATGAGTATGCCATTTTGGGCGCCGACCGAAGCGCCGACCATAACCGCGATCGGGGTAGCGATCCCCAGCGCACACGGGCAAGATATTATCAAAACAGCAACCGCATTTATCAGAGCTTTTGAAACATCACCCGAAGCGATCATCCAGCCGGCAAAAGTCAAAACAGCGATACAGATGACCGCGGGAACGAAAATTCCGGCTATCTTATCCGCCAATCTTTGCATTGGCGGTTTTGAACTCTGTGCTTCCTCAACGGTTTTTATTATTTGAGAGAGCATAGTGTCGCCAGCTTCGGCTGATACTTTGATCTTTAAAATTCCATCCTGATTTATGGTTGCGCCATAGACTTCCGATCTCTTCTCTTTTAGAACCGGCATACTTTCTCCGGAAAGCATAGACTCATTAATATAAGAAATCCCTTCCAGTACTTCGCCGTCCAGGGGAACTTTTTCACCCGGACGAACAACTATGATCTCTCCGATCCTGATATCTTCGATATTCTTCTCTATCTCTTTACCTTCACTTACTAAGACATTGGCTTTCTTAACTCCCAATTCCAAAAGTTTTCTCATCGCTTGCGACGCCCTGGACTTTGTCTTGGTCTCTAAAAATCTTCCCAGCAAAATTAAAGTGGTAATAGTGGCCGCGCTTTCAAAATAAATATGTCCACCGAAAAACATAGACCATAAACTATAAAAATAAGCAGCCAAAGTTCCCATGGAAATAAGCGCATCCATGCCAAGCTGTTTTTTGAATAATTGCTTAAAGGTATTAGCATGAAACTGCCAACCAAAAATAAACACCACCAAAAAGGCCAGGTCGTGCTGGGCCCAATCAGTAAAAGGAACTCCCCAAAGCTCTCCCGGGATCTCCCACTTCCAAAACATCCTTAAAAATATCGGCAGAGTGAGCAAGATCGAAAATATAACTTTCAATTTCAGCCTCTTCTCGTGCTTCAACTCCTCAGACTTCGCCTTTTCTTGCTCCTCCTGCTCTATGATCTTATAGCCTGTATTAACAATGGTCTTTTTGATCTCTTCCAAGTTTGCTTTTGATCCGTCGAATTCTACCTTAGCGGTTTCCGTAGCGAAATTTACTTTTGAATCGACCACGCCTTCCATCTTGGCTAAATTCTTTGTTATGTTGCTAGCACAGCTGGCGCAATGCATCCCCCCTATTTTGATAGTTTCTTTTTTTATCATATGTGTATGTATTAATTGTCAAATTTATCTTGACCCGCACCCGCAAGGAAGACCCCTGGCCGCCGCGCAAGTATTTGATCCGCAATTTCCGCCACATCCTCCTTGTTGTATATCAGATCCGGAGGCATTTACTTCTTTTTTGCCCTGCCCCCCTTGCAGGATCACAAACTTGCCCCAAACCATTCTCATCCAACATGAAAATTTGATCTCAGATACTCCTTTGGGCAGATCGAATTCTATAATATTCTCGCCCTTGACCAGATCCTTTTCGATACCCAAGGATTCGATCATGATGGCATCGGTACAGCCTGTCATCTGTTTCACGTTTATTATCCATCTAACAGGAGTGTTTGGTTTTATATACAAAACATTCGGTTCATAACCCAAATAGGTCAGATCCATTCTTACTTCCTGAAATTCTTCACTTCCTTCAACTAAAATATCAGCCTCGTTTTTGGAAAACCCTATACCAAAATTACTAAGCCCCCTCATACCCATGAACAGGCCCAGGATTATAACTAAAATCCCCGACACCTTCATAACATTCTTTACATGAGCGCTCCCTATCTTAGACAAGAACACTCCCAGGCCAAACATCAAAGGGATCGTGCCAAGCGCATAAGTAAACATCGCCAACGCTCCCATGGCCAAGCTGCCTGTGCCCAGAGCAAAAAGCTGCATAGCCTGCAAAGGACCGCAAGGCATAAAGCCATTAAGGATCCCGATTATAAAAGGTCCTTTTGGATTATCGCTTCTTTTTTGATTATAAAGAAATCTAGCTATCTTTTCGGGAGGCTTTATTTTTACTTTAGAAAATATCCTGCCCTCAGACAAAAAAGACAATCCCATCAGAACCATAAACAGACCAACAAAAATGGTTAAAAATCCTGTAAAAGATGGATTTATGGCAAAGAATGATCCAATGCCTCCTAAAACAGCCCCTACGAAAGTATATGATATTAGACGGCCTAGATTATACTGAAAATGAGGTTTAAAAAGTTTATTTTTTCTTCCCTCTTTTAGATCGTTGGCGGAATAAGCGACCACCAAACCCCCGCACATGCCAACACAATGAAAGCTCGCCAAGAAACCAATTATCAAGATCAACCAAAAACTGGCCGTGCCTTCATTCAATTTCGACATTAGTTCAAATCCGCCGAAATTATCAATGACCGCTATCATCAAATAAATAAAAACGATAGCGCCTATAATAAACAATATCTTCCTTCCTTTTTGTTTATCTTTTTTTTGTTTGGATGCTTTATATCCCAAACTTTTAATAGTGCTAAAGATCCTATCAAGAGATATCTTTTCCTTCTCATACTCGATCTCGATCTCGCCATTCAAATAATTAACATCGGCTTTCGTCACACCGGGCAGAATATCAAGTTCAGTTTCGATCAAGGTTTTACAACTGCCGCAATGCATTCCTTCTATGAAAAATTTTTCTTTTATAAGCATATGGATAAATTGATATTTTTACTTATTAACGAACTTGGATACGGTCAAGATCTCATCTACCATTTTTTGTTTCAGTTTTTCATTCTTGCTGGCCATAGCATTCTTGAAACAAGTATTGAGATGATTTTCCATAAATCCTTGATGCGCGGACTTGAGCAAGCCGATCACCGATAGATTCTGCTGCATAACATCTACGCAGTAGGCGTCATCTTCAGCCATGGCAATGACATTATGCAAATGCGAATAAGCCTTTTTCAGAGCGATTATGGCCTTTTTTCTTTTTTGAGTTTTCATATTTCATTGTTTATTATTAATACCTGGGGGGTAGGTATTTACATTGTACAGTAAATAAAAAAGAAGTGCAAGCTTTCAAACTTGCACTTCTTTCTATCTGAGCGTATTTTATGAATTTCCGTTCTTTTTCGTAAGACCCCAGGCGCCGATCAAGAATCCTCCGGAAAGCAAAAGAGGCAGAGAAACTATGAACAAGATCGGCCAAGAATCTCTATTGAAAGTATCGAAGAAAAAGATCGAGAAAACTCCCATAGCAACTATCAAAAATCCTCCTAAGAGCTCCCATTTCCAAGCGACAAACACAAAGATAAAAAGAATAAGCCACGGTAAGGCATTTGGACCATTGTTGATAAGGCCGGAAATGCCTCCACCGGCTTCTTCAATACCGGAAAAAAGCGAGAAAACAAGAGCAGACAGAGCCAAGATAAAAAGAACCGTCCTGGCTATAGAGCGCAATCTCTTGGCGATCTTCTCCGGAGGAGTATAAAGAGATTGGGCTTGTTCTTGATTTTTCATATATTTTAAATTAATCTTTTTTCTTTTTATCCTCTATCTCGCTTTCAGATATTTTCTCTTCCTTTTTCTTGCCTATCAATTCTTCGAATCTGCCTTTCTCGATGGTCTCTTCTTTATAGAGAGCCTGGACTATCTTTTCCATATCTTCTCTTTTCTCTTTGATGATCTTTTCCGCTGTCTTAACAGCGTCGTTTATTATACCTTCTATTTCATCATCTATCTCTTGAGCGGTTTTCTCGCTGTAATCTCGCTGCTCATGGATCTCCCGGCCCAAGAAAACCATATCTTGCCTTTGTCCATATGTTCTCGGCGCCAATTTTTCACTCATACCATAATCGGTTATCAAACTTCTGGCCAATTCAGTGGCTTTTCTAAGATCAGAAGTAGCTCCAGTGGTTATATCTCCCAAGACCATCTTTTCCGCCGTATGTCCGGCCAGCAAAACCGCCAATTCGGAAATGAATTCCGAGCGAGAATGCATGCGCTTATCCTCTTGCGGGGTCTTCAAAGTATAGCCGGCCGCTCGCCCGCGGGCGATTATTGATACTTTCTGCACCGGGTCCATATTAGGAAGATTATGGGCTACCAAAGCATGACCGGCTTCGTGGTAGGCAGTGATCTTCTTTTCCATATCGGTTATCACCCGGCTTCTTCTCTCCGGGCCCATCATAACCTTTTCTATGGAATCGAAGATATATTCCATTGTTATTTCTTTTTTATTTTTCCTGGCCGCCAAAATAGCCGCTTCATTCAAAAGGTTGGCCAGGTCAGCCCCGGAAAATCCCGGGGTTCTTTCCGCCACTCTTTTAAGATCTATCTCTTTGGCCAAAGGTTTTCCTTTGGCATGAACTTTCAAGATACTCTCTCTTTCTTTCAGGTCGGGAATATCTATGACAACCCGCCTATCGAATCTACCCGGCCGCAGTAAAGCCGGGTCCAAAACGTCAGGACGATTGGTAGCGGCTATGACTATCACGTTGGCATGGGGGTCAAAACCATCCATTTCAACCAGGATCTGATTGAGAGTCTGCTCGCGCTCGTCATGCGAACCGCCCAAGCCGGCTCCTCGCTTGCGGCCGACTGCATCGATCTCATCAATGAATATGATGCAAGGAGAATTCTTTTTGGCTTTGGCAAACAGATCCCTTACTCTGGATGCGCCTACACCCACGAACATTTCCACGAATTCTGATCCGGAAATATGGAAAAAAGGTACATCAGCCTCGCCGGCCACAGCTCTGGCCATCAAGGTCTTACCGGTTCCCGGAGGACCTAAGAGCAAAAATCCTTTCGGTATTTTCG
>WJLG01000112.1 GCA_014728685.1 Candidatus Falkowiibacteriota bacterium | reverse complement strand
GCATGATATTCATAATGCCGATTCCTCCGACTATCAGGGAAAGAGCGGCCATGGCGGCCAAGAAGTATTTCAGAGCATCGGTGATAGTAGTGATGATCGATAAGGCATCAGCGCTTGATCTGACTGAAAAATCATCGCTATCTCCGCTCTGATCGCTGATATCGTGGCGGTCGCGCAGCAACATCGTCATCCTTTCTTCCACTTCAGGGATGTTCTTTTCATCATCGACCGAAGCTCGAATAAGGTTGATATGATCGACGCCCGCTAAGATCTTTTGAACCGTCTTGATCGGTACCAGTACCTGATCGTCATAATTTTGAAAAGCCACTGTGCCTCTTTCTTCAGTGGTGCCGATCACCTCAAAGATATGCCCCTTTATCTTTACTTTTTCTCCGATAGGATCTGATTCCCCGAAAATTTCTTTTTTGACCGTATATCCGAGTATAGCTACTTTTGATAAGTCTTTTATCTCTCTGTCCGTGAAGGGCCGGCCTTGTTCGATCTTTCCGCCTTCGACCAAGAAGTAATCAGCGCTTACGCCTTTGATGTTGGTTGAATAGCTATTGGACTGCCAACTTACGGAAGCGGCATCATTGGCAAAAGCGACTACCGCTTCAATGTGGGGAATTTGTTCTTTTATCGCTTCGGCATCTTCAAGTTTTAAAGAAGTGACTACGATCCCGTAGGCTGAAGCCGGTGCTCCTTGGTCGTCGGATTTTCCCGGGAGGACGCCGACCTTGTTGGTACCAAAAGTCTCTATCTGGGAGATGATCAGATTTTGCGCTCCGGCGCCCAAGGCGGTAATGATTATGACCGCGGCCACTCCGATGATGATCCCCAGCATTGTCAAAAAACTCCGGCCTTTATTGGCCAGAATGGACGTGGTTGAAGTACAGGCGCATTGTTTTATGAAATTGATCATTTGCAAGATTATTTAAGGCCCCCGTCTTTAGCTCGCCTTCGTTTTCCTACGATATAGTCTTTTTCTATCAAACCGTCTTTCATACGGATGATCCTTTTGGCAAATTCAGCCGTACGGGTTTCGTGCGTTACCAGAATGATGGTATTGCCGGCCTCATTCAAGTCTTCCAATATTTCCATGACTTGAATTCCGGATTTGGAATCAAGATTGCCGGTCGGTTCATCGGCAAAGATCACGGATGGCTCATTGATCAGGGCGCGGGCTATCGCCACTCTCTGCTTTTCGCCGCCTGATATCTGATTGGTGAAATAATCCAAACGATGGCCGAGCCCTACGGATTCCAGTACCTTCTTAGCTCTTTTTTCATGATCTTTAGCTTTGATCTTTTTGGAATAAGATAGAGGAAGCATTACATTGTCTATAACAGTCGTACGCGGCAGCAAATTGAAGGCCTGAAAAACAAAACCGATCTCTTCATTGCGCAAGCGCGCCAGCTCATCATCATCAAGCTTCTCGACATTTTTACCTTCGAATTTATAAGTTCCGGAGGAAGCGCGGTCCAAAAGGCCCAAGATGTGCATCAAAGTGGATTTGCCTGACCCGGAAGGACCCATTATAGACACGAATTCACCTTTTTCTATCTTAAAGTCCAAGCCATGAAGCACTTTGGTGACCACTTCTTCGTTATGGAATTCTTTATGTAAGTCTTTTATTTCGATCAGCATAAGATCAAGAGATTATTTGTTTATAATTATAGCACGAAGACAGGCAAATAAAAATTTTAGCCAAACGATCGGCGCGGTTTTACCGCAGACTCTGCCTTAGGCCTAAGCAGTTGACTTTTTTGGTGATTTTAGTTAATATTCAATATAAGTTGGTCAAAAAGCGTTTAAAAAGTCAAAGTGCTCAAAAGACTAGCTTTTTAATTAACTTACATTGGATAGAATTATCCTTTAATATTAAATAAAAATGTTAACAATCAGACTTTCAAGGATCGGCAAGAAGAACAAGCCGATGTACAGATTGGTTATTTCAGAAAAAGCCAGAGATCCCTATGGCAGGGCTTTGGAAATTTTGGGATCTTATAATCCTTATACCAAAGATATTGACGTTAAGGCCGACAGGATCAAATATTGGCTTTCCAAAGGCGCTCAAATGTCGCCTTCGGTCAATAATATTTTAGTTTCAAAGAGTGTTATTGAGACTGAAAAGGTAAAAAGTTTCAAGATCAATACTAAAAAACAGCTAAAAAAGAGAGAGGAAAAAGAAAAGGCCGAAAAAGAGGCCAAATCTGCCGAAGAGAGCGCTCCGGCTCCTGAAAAAGCAGAAGAGGTTCCGGCCGAACCAGCTGAAGCTCCGGCTGAGGAAGAGAAAAAAGAAGCTCCGGCTCCTGAAAAAACCGAGGAAAAGGCTGAAAAAGAAGAAAAATCAGCTTAAGAACTTGAAAAATAGAAAAATATTTTCGTTGACAAAATAGCCCAATGTGCTATATTGGCAATAGAAACGTTAACGGCTGTTTCGGCCGTTAATATATTAATTAATTTAGCAAATGTGAAATTCTGATTTCGTGTTTGTTAAAAAAGGTAAGAAAATACTATGGAAGATGTAAAGGACAAACAGTTTTTGGAGACAATCGTACAAGCGATCGTCAGCAAACCAGAAGCTGTACAGGTTGAAAGAACCGTAGATGAAATGGGCGTTCTTTTGACTTTGAAGATCGATCCGTCCGATATGGGCTATGTGATCGGTAGAAAAGGTCAGACTGCCCAGGCCATTAGAACACTTTTGAAGATCATTGGCGCCAAGAACAACGCCAGAGTAAATCTGAAGATTTACGATCCGGAAGGCAGAACTCCAAGAGGGGGAAGTGATGCCGACGTAGACACTTCAAGTGTTGATGACTTGAAAATATAAAAGTCTATTCCATTTCTATATAGAAAACCGCTTTCGAGAATATTGAAAGCGGTTTTTGTTTATCCAAAAATGTGTTATAATTAATAAAGATAAAATTCATTATAATTTTTTGACCTTTTGATTGGCGCTTTCAATCAAAAGGCAAGGAGGAAGCCTATGTTCTCATATCGAAAGATCTTAAAAAACTCGGCCGGTGTTGTGCTCAAGCATAAGTACTTGTGGTTTTTCGGCCTATTTGCCACCTTTTTGAATATCAACGGCCATTATGGAATGGCTTTTGGCAAGCTGGAAGAGGGTTTTTTGAAAAGTAATTTTTTTGTAAGCTTCTTGGGAATCCTTAATTCCGGTTTTTCCCTTAAGAATGTCTTTGCCAATTTCGGAGTTGCTTTCAGAGCTGATCCGATGACGGCTTTTTCATCTTTGGTATTTTTGCTGATAATTTTTGTACTGTTCTTGTTCTTTGTTTGGATGGTTTTTGTTTCAGAGATCGCCTTGATCAAAAATTCAGCTCTGATAATAAAAAACAAGAAGACTTCGATCAAAGAAGGCGTAAATGCCGGCATGGCTCATTTTTGGCCGGTTGTCGGAGTGAATTTGATCGGCAAGACTTTCGCCTGCTTCTTAGTGGTATTCGTCGGTTTACCCTTGTTCTTTATCGGACCGGAATCAAGCATGGCGATAAGCATCCTTTATTTTATTCTATTCATAATCTTTTTG
Organism: Candidatus Falkowiibacteriota bacterium; assembly: GCA_014728685.1. GTDB lineage: Bacteria > Patescibacteriota > Patescibacteriia > Patescibacteriales > WJLG01 > WJLG01. Next base: position 52 of record WJLG01000112.1, on the reverse strand, counting down.
CCGATAGCTTTGATCATTAATTTTATCATCAAATACGCTTCGGCCTACATAG
>WJLG01000111.1 GCA_014728685.1 Candidatus Falkowiibacteriota bacterium | reverse complement strand
TTCACCTCCTGCTTCGGCGCCGAATTCTATGGCCTGCTACCCAATGAAGATAAGATCACTTTAGAAAAGAATGATTGGGTGGTGCCAGAACAGGTCGGAGGCATAGTTCCTTTTCGCGCCGGCGAAACGCTTTCCTGGCGGTTAGCGTGATGACCACCGTTCAAATAAGGATAATTTCCTTGTTTGAACGGTTTTTTTATTGCTTTCCTAATTGCCAGGGGAGGGTTCGATAAGTCCTCCTTGGCCTAAGAAAAAATAAAACCCCGGCAAAGCCGGGATTTCATTTTATGTGGGCAAGGAGGGAATCGAACCCTCATGGGATTGCTCCCATACGATTTTGAGTCGTACGCGTCTACCAGTTCCGCCACATGCCCTTAAATCAAACTGCAAAGATCAGACTGCAAATAGCAAATTACAAAGTGCAAAGATCAAATTGTAAATATCTTTTCACTTTCTCTTCGTCATTCCTGTTTTATCTTCCTTCGTCATTCCCGCGCAGGCGGGAATCCAGTCTTTGTTCGCATAATGAATAACAAACTGCAAAGATCAAATTGTAAATGTCTTCTGTATTAACCTTCTAATGTCGATTGGCTGATTAAACAAAAAAATGGCTCAAATAGGAGAACCTAAAAATATTATATGGTAAAAAAAATTATTTGTCAAAATTTACCATTGACAATATGTCATTTATATGATATATTTATAAATAAATTTTTGTACTTTCCTACTTACATAAAAGGGGTTGATATGCCTATTCCTACTACTTTTGAGCCTGATTTTTTGAAAGCTGCTAAGGACGTCAAATGGGGTTCTGAAAGAAAAAAAATGATGAGTGTCGGTCATTATATCGATATGCCAGAATCAACATTTCGGAGCTGGCACTCGGTCGATAACTGTGATCAGTCTTCCTTGTCAAAAAATAATCACTCAAAAATACGAGTGACGATCAAAAAAATCGAAAGCGATAAAAATGAAGAGTTGAAATTTTCATATCTAATCGTTGAAGGCAAAGGTGTAATAAAAAAAGTGTTTCCCAGCCTGTTTTTCAACTATAGAACAGGCTATAAATGTTAGGAAGCTCCCTATTTATTATATTTTAAAAGCCGCGAAGTTCACATTTCGCGGTTTTATTTTTATATCTATAAAATATCAAATTCATTACGCTTCGGCTGCTTTGCGTTTTTCAAAGACGTCCTTTATGAATACGGTCGCGGCCGTGGCCACCGGTATGGCCAGGATAGCGCCAACCACGCCAGCCACCTTAAAACCTACCAGCAAAACCACAATGATGATGATCGGATTCAAACCAACGACTTTGTGCATTAATTTCGGCACGATCACATTACTCTCTATAAGCTGTATCACATAATAAAGTATCAAGACGAACAGGGCCAGCCAGGGCGACTGTACAAAGGCGATAAAAAGCGCTGGCACAGCTGCTATGATCGGACCTAAGTAAGGAATAAACTCTGTGATACCGGCGATCAAAGCCAGTACCAAGGGATACCTGACTCCAAGTATCAAGAGGCCGATATAGGTAACCACGAACATTATAATGGAAAGAATGATCTGCCCTCTTAGCCATAATGAAACTTTCTTCTGCATCCTGGATAAAAGCTGGATGATATAGGGCTGATGCTTTTCGGGTACGACCGACCAGATGATCTTTTTCATAGCATTATCCTCGGCCACCATATAAAAAGTGATCACCAACACTAACAGTAAAGACACCAAACCGCCGAAAATATTGGAAACCGTAGTAAAGACATCGCCAACCGTACCTTGCAAACTTGAAGTGACATTATTCAGACCCTTTTGAAAGTTATCCAAAAGCCCGACATTGGCAGCCTCTTCTCGAAAGACATCGATCCCTGATACCACCTTGTCTAAATACTTGGGCATATTCTTGGAAAACTCTCCCACTTGCTCGCTGATCGGCGGTATCATCAAATATATTACCAAGCTTAAAATGGCGAATAAAACCAAATAGATCAATATCACCCCGACTCCTCTGGGTATCCTTTTTTTATGCATCCAGTCCACCCAAGGCGTTATTAGACTGGCCAAAACCAGAGATACGAACAATATCATCAAGATATCACTGATCATGTAGATGAAATACAGTAAAAAGAGTACTAAAAGAACTTTCATAATGCCGACCATGGAGATATTGACCAGGACCGGCTTTTTTTCAGAATCAAAATAAGCCATACTATTTGGATATTTGAATTTTTATGCGATCGACCAGTTGCGGAGCCGTCTTGATGAAAGAAGGAAAGAAATCGATATCAAAACTGTCGAACTTGCCTTCCGATTCCAGAAATTTAGCGATCTGCTCTTCGTTCAGCCCGACAAGCTTCTCTTTTTCTATCAAGCCTTTGGCTTCATCTAAGGCTAACATAGACTCAAAGCTGACCTCTAGAGTAGCCACTCCTTGGCCGAAATTATAATTGCTTAAATTGTACTCCAGGTTATCATCTTTGATAGCGATCAATTTTCTATTGTTCGGCATCATGGTGATGGTCTTATCTTCGGCAAACTGCTTTATGGAACTGGACTTGAAAGCGACAATGTTCACCAAAGCGTTTACAGCTACTTTGAATTCAGCCGCTTCGTCCCCTACTTTAGCCTCAGGGATGATCTCGATGGAATTCTTGTCTATTTCATAGATCACTTTATCATTACC
>WJLG01000110.1 GCA_014728685.1 Candidatus Falkowiibacteriota bacterium | reverse complement strand
GTTTTGATGTTATAGAGTCCGGAAAAAGCGAATATCACCAGCCACAAAGTGGCGATGATCAATAAAGAGTTAAAATAGTATGAAAAGGGCAGCTCAAAAATGACCGGTCTGATATCGCGGGTAAAATCCGAAAAACGGATATGATAAGCGGTCATTCCGGCCAGAACGATCATAATAAAATCGATCGGCACTAATATAAATGATAAAAATAATTCTGAACGTTTCATAGTAAGTAGGAAATATATTTGTAATTTGATATTTGTAATTTGCAGTTTGTTATGCGAATAGATCCTTCGCTATCGCTTCTGGATGACAAAAATAAATATTCAATTATTTAGAACTTAGAATTTAGGGTTTAGAGTTTTACCATAACTGGATTCCCGCCTGCGCGGGAATGACGGAAGACTGGTTAAGGTCTATGCGCTATGCGTAAAGTGAAAAGATATTTGTAATTTGATATTTGATATTTGCAGTTTGTTAATTCGACATTTGGGCTATTTGAGGTATCCGCAGGCGAGATTGCTCGGTTTTTCCGCCCGGGGCGGAAAAAATCTCGCCGAGGCTAAGCGCCGGCTGCCGCCGGAGCAGCCGGACGCGGCCGAAAAATAGCCTGAAAGTCGAATTTATATGAATTCGCGTTATGTGATGTGCGTAATTCCACTAATATCAGGGCGAGCTATAAGCCGGATTCTGTCCCCTCACTATTTTGAAAACAACTTCTTTAAAATAAAATTGATTTTCTTTGATAAAAATTAATCTTATCTTCCAGTTATTCTCAAAATAGTGAGGGGTAATGGCCATTAATCTAGGCATTCTGTTGCCAGAATGCTCAAGCGAGCTACTTTTCCCCCTCACCATTTTTTAAGTCTCAAGAGAATTTTTCAATCTTTTCTTGAGATGCACTAAACCATTAGCATGATGTTTTAACTTCTTCTCTCTTGTCAAAGCATCTGCCTTGGATAAAAATATCTCAACATAAATCAATTTCCAATATTTCGAATAATATTTAGTTGAAATATTTTCTCCTCTGAGATGACTAGCAATCCTATTTTTGATATTGTTTGTTTCACCAATGTAGAATTTACCGGTCATTTTATTTCTCAAAAGATATACAAAGTGCATAAAACTTAAAAAATGGTGAGGGGTTTGCTCTTGCTCCAGATGGGGTTTACCGCGCTTCCCTGTCACCAGGGAGCGAACCAAGTAGCGATATTGATCAGGATATCCCAACGACCAGTATAACACCTTGGAACTTTTCACCTTTCCCCCTCACTATTTTGAAAACAACTTCACACAATACGTTTGTTCCCAAAATAGTGAGGGGTAGTATAGTCTCTGTGGCACTTTCCGTGGCCTTTCGGCCCGTGGGCGTTACCCACCATCTTTATTTCGCATACGCGAAATTACGGAGTCCGGACTTTCCTCCCCTGCACCATTTTACTAATTTAAAATTATTCAAATATATAAAATATAAATGAAAAATTCCAAAAAAAGAAGTTTTCACTTCTTCTTTAAAAATGGTGAGGGGCGACCATCCGCTCACCCCGATATTAGTGAAATCTGCCTAAATAATAGCAAATATTTTGATAAAAGTCAATCTAAAAAACTATTAATTTGTCTTATTTTAGCTAAATATTATCGTTTATCAACTTTATTCATCCAAGCATTATAGAACTCTAAATTCTTCAAACTGGCCAGTCTGGCTCCATATGGATCATTGATCTTGAACAAATGATGCAAATAAGCAAAACTAAGCTCCCTTAGATCTTTCGATTTGCTATCAGGATATATCAACCTCATATTCGAAGAAAACTTTACGTTATTTATATTCACGGTCTTGTATCCCCTTTTCTGCTCATAAAAAAGCCGGCCATGCCTACCCTCTCTTGTCGGAATCACGCAATCAAACATATTCCAGCCCATCTTCGCGCACTTAGCTATATCTTTCGGCGTGCCTATCCCTAAAGCGAACTTCAATTTATCTTTCGGGATAAGGTCTGCGGTATATTTTAGGATGTCAGCGATGAAATTCCCTTTATCATCGACCGGACGGCCTCCGAAGCCATAACCGTCAAAACCGATATTCAAAAGTCCTAAGGCGCATCTTTTTCTTAGGTCTTTGTGCAATCCTCCTTGTATAACTCCGAATAGCAAAGGTTTACCGGCTTTGATCTTGCGCTTTTCGATCTGTCTTTCATATTCCAGCTTGCATCTTTGGGCCCAACTTATGGTTCGGTCGACCGCTTCTTTCATCTTCTTCTTAGAGTGGCCATACGGCGGACAATCGTCCAAAACCACCATCATATCAACCCCAAGATCGAATTGTATCTCGATCGACTTTTCCGGAGTCAGCACATGCTTGGAACCGTCTATTGGTGAATTGAAAAAAGCTCCTTTGTCTGTGATCTTGCCCATCTTAGAATTTTTATGGATCAAAGAAAAGACTTGGTAGCCCCCGGAATCAGAAAGCAAGGGTCCATTCCAATTCATGAACTTATGGACTCCTCCTG
>WJLG01000109.1 GCA_014728685.1 Candidatus Falkowiibacteriota bacterium | reverse complement strand
GTATGTCAAGGTTACCGATACGATCAGGGGCTTTAAAGAAATATTGGAAGGCAAATATGATGATAAGCACGAGGATGAATTCTATATGAAAGGATCGATAGATCAGGTTGAAGCACGTTAATTCACCATATTCGTAGATCAGTAGCAATATTCGTAGATACGATTATATTCGTAGATACGATTATATTCGTAGATACGATTATATTCGTAGATTAGAAGCAACATTAGTAGATTAGCGTGTAAAAAATAATTATGGAAAATAAAAAGATAATAAAATTTGAAATAGTCACTCCGGAAAAGCATATCATGAAAGAGTATGTAAAGCAGGTTACTATTCCCACTTTGGAGGGTGATCTGACTATTTTGCCCAAGCATACTCCTTTGGTGGCGACTTTAAGATCCGGTGTTTTGGAGATGACCAAAGAAGATGAAGGCAGTGAAGTGGCTTTTGTGTCCGGCGGTTTTTTGGAAGTTTTGCGGGACAAGGTTGTGGTTTTGGCTGATGTGGCCGAAAGAGCGGAAGAGATCGATGAATCCAAGGTGGAAGAGGCTAGAGCCAAGGCAGAACGTGAAATGGCTGAGATCAGAGCTGAGGATACTGAAAGATTTGCTAATATTAGCGCTCAGATTGAAAGAGAATTGGCCCGTACCAAGGCTCTGAGGCGCTGGAAGCACTTGAAAAATATCAAGTAGCTTGCATTTGTTTTAGATTTTTGTATAATAGTATAAAGAAAGACAGATGGCTTTTTGAAAAGCGCTGTCTTTTTGTTTTTTACAATCGTATCATTTTTCAGTATTTGCTATTGACAGATTTTTAAAATTATGCTATTGTCATATGATTAATTAATATTGGCAGAATACGCCTATTTCAATAATATGACATTACATAGTTTTCTTAAATTGATCTGGAGAAAGAAGCAGACATTTTTTTCAGTGTTTGTGATCTTCTTTCTGATAGCCGGACTGATAACCGCTGTTCAGCCTTTTCGTTATGGTTCAAATGTGAAAGTTCTGGTTGTTCGTCTTGCCGGTGAAAATGTCGATCCTTATGTTGCTTCCAGATCCAATGAGCAGCTCAGCGAGTTGTTAGCCAAGATGATCCATTCTTATACTTTTTTTGAAAAAGTTCTGGATTCTGATTTCATTGTAAAGAGCGGATATTTTTCGGGTGATAAAAAGGATCAGATAAAAAAATGGAAAAGAACCGTGGAAGTAAAGACTCTGGCAGACACTGGTATTATAAACATAGATACTTATCATATCGAGAGGAACCAGACGGAGCAACTGGCGAAAGCAATAGTGTATACATTACAAACTAATCATCAGTTGTATCACGGCTACGGCGACTCTGTTCAACTAAGGGAAATAGATACCCCGATAGTATCTAAATATCCGGTCAAGCCTGATGTATTACTGACATTGACTGTTGTGATCGCTCTATCTATCCTTTTGTTCTTCTTGTATATATATGCTTTTCCTGAAGAGAAATATGATATAAGATTTTGGCCTAAAAGTGAAAAGAATAATATTCCCGAGGATATTGGTATGGTGAGCATAGGACAGATAATAGAAGACAAAGCCAGAGAATTCGATCAAATTCAGCACGATCAAAATAATAGCAGTGATAAGGAATATGGCTATCAAGAGCGAGGTGATATGAAAAATGTTTTAAAATAAAGAAAGCTGAAAATATCCAAGAATTTGGATTTTCTGATCCGGACAAAAATATTTTTGTCCGGGACTGAAGATCTAATCACAGATCTTTGTACATTGAAAAGAAACTTAACAACAGGAGGTGCGTATGCGCTTTTCAGCGATGATGTTCGTGTTGGGGCTGTTCGTTTCGAGCAGTCAGGCGTTTTTCGGGTTTTGCCCCGATTGCGTCACCAGGAAAGAGATGAGCGACAGCTTGGCTGCCAAGAGCGACCGGGTTTTTGACCTTGAACAGAAAGTCATGATGGACAGTCTGTCCAAGGACAAGCTCCTTCGAGAGATCGAAGGAAAGCAAGTAACTATAGCGGAGCTTGAGGAAAAGCTCCAAAAGCAGAAAGGCGACATTAAATTCTTCTCCTATCTTCAGAATAAAAGAAGAAAGGTTTCAGTGGTAAAAAGGCTAGGCTTGGCCCCGGTTCATAGCGGGCCCCCGCAAGACCTCTTCAGGCAAGAGGTCAAGGACAAATTGGTGAAACCCATAAAAGCAACTCCTCTTATCAAAGAGATGGAAGAAGCTTTTATACATCAGATCAAAAATGTTCGACCGAAAGTAGGAGAAGGGGAAAATGGACTCTATGAGTTCATGACCTTTTCCAATCTGCGCTATCTTGATTACACTTATGTAGATTTGGATAGTGCTGATGAGCGCAGAGCCTGGATCTATCCACCGGTCGAGATATGGGGTCGTAAAGCCCAATTGATCATCTGGTGGGCATGCTTCAACTCAGCCATAAGGTGGGTGTTGGAGTGTGAACAGGATACGGTCAAGGTTCCGATCGAATGTCCGCCACCGGATACGGTGAGGGACACGGTAGCGGTTCCTGATACGATCGAGATCAGGGATACGATCTGTCCGCCGGAAGAAGACGAGCCTCAAGAGTATTCTTGCAGGCTTGGTGAAATGTTTCTCTGGGTCGGTCATTATTCTCCTTTGCCCAGACTTGCATCTGGACGAGGGGAGTTCATTGGCGGACGTGGAGAGCGCTTCTGGGGATGTCGCCGGGTCCAGTTCGGCCTCGGTGCCTATGGTAACTTCACTACTTGGAAAAGTTCTCCGGGACTTTCCAATAGTTTTGAAGTTGCCGCCGGACCAGCCTTGAATATCAGAGGGAGAAGGGTCAGATTAATGCCTTTTATCTTCTATGATCTTCAGGGGGCGTGGTTCAATAGCTCCGAAGACGACTACTGGTCCCGTCAGTGGTCGCATTTTCTTTTTCCTGGCGCAACATTCAGTGCCTGGTCAAAGGACGGTGATCGCTGGATTGATGCCTGGCTGGAAGGTCGCATTATGGTGGCCGGATTCAAAACCGCCACTATCAATGGTCAGGTCCGCAGCCGTTTGGACGATCCGGCGGATGACAACAGTACGATCTATTTCGGGTCGTATATGTTTCCGTTTCCGGGTTTTGCCAGTAAAAAGCTGCATTTCGGATTTTCTTTCAAAACAGGGTATTTCTTCTGTGATGAAAGGGTGCAGCTCATACCCGGATTGGTGTTTGATATCAATCGGGTATGGAGGATCGGCCTCGATTATAACTACACGTTTAATAGCGTGTGGGAGAGCGAGAACGGTTCTTCGATCGGGATTGTGATCAATCTTGACCTTGGTGCAGTAAAGAGATAATTCATTCAACCGAAGGGAGGTCCAAATGAGGACCACAAGTTTCTTTCTCGTAGTTGTTTTCACCATCAGTCAAATTTCGGCAGCGGATTTCACTCCGCCTGAGGATGGTAGGCACTACGGTGTCTACACGAATGGCATCTACTTCATCTCCAAAGAGATGGTGGATGCGGTCGAAGGGTCTTCTCCGAAGGTCCGAACAGCCAATAATGGCTGGGAGGACGAGGGCATGAGGCTTGTTGGCAAATATTACGTCTGGGATTCCGGACGTAAATTTGTCGACGCCTTTGCCTTGAGCTGGTGCGTCAACATCGGCGGGAACCGGTATCTTCCACATGCTCTCGAGCAGGCGGAAGATCCGGGCAAGTATGTTCTTCCCGGCACTGTTGTCAGCAACGGTGTCGGAGGGTACAATTTCCAGGATCGACCAATAAATAAATAGGTCGATTCTGGATCAAATAGGGTGTTTTCGGTAATGCTTGCATTACCGAAAACACCCTTCTTTTAAATCTCTATAATGTTCAGAGAAGATATCCTAAAAGGATATGTCCTTTGTACATTATTAAATAATCAATGAAAGGCGGTTTGATATGCGGACTTTTCAGATACTATTTGTAGCTGCTTCTTTTATAGTAATTGGTTGCACAGGAGGTAGAAAAATTCGTTTGCCTGAGAGGCCGAAACTCGCTGTTTATTGGACCTCACCGGTGATGTCCGAAAACGAGGCAGACTCCCTAGCTAGATTCCATTTGGTGATCGCCGATATGGATAATTTAGCCAATAACCCCAAAAGCTTAAAAAGACTTAAGCGTCGTAATCGCGATCTGATCCTTTTATGCTATTCCAACCCGATGGAATTTTGGGATCGGCCTTACAAGGATCGGCCAATACAGAATCAGGCTCGAGCCGAAGTGCTTGCCGATCGTCAAGAGTATCTGTTGAAACAGCCTTCCGGCAAATCGGCGACTTTCTGGAATAACATGCAGATGCTCAATCTATCGGTCAATTGTCCGGCGGTGAAAGGTCAGAAGTACTATGAGTATATGGCCGAATTTCTTCTCAAGAATGTCTTGTCTGATCCGATCTGGGATGGATATTTCATGGACAATTGCACAGGCCACATTGCTTGGGTGGGGGATTATGGCGGTAATAATGGAATTGATGCCGATAATGATGGCCACCGGGATGACTATGACACCTTGGATCGAGCCTGGTATGAGGGAACGGTTAATTTCCTCTCTCATATAAAACAGGAAAATTTTCTGATCTTGGGCAATAAGGGGGCTGTAGAGTTTCTTGAGCTGGTCAATGGCAAAATGTTTGAGGAATTTCCCAATGATTATTTGGGAGACAAAAAGGCCGGAGGTTGGTATCAGTGTTTGAAGAACTATGACAGCATAGGAAGCTATTCTGTTATTCATGCTCGCCAAATACCGAACAACCCTAAGCATCGCCTGTTTGTCCTTTCGAGCGCCTTGATGGGCGATGGTTACTACGCCTATGCCCAGGACTTTTTTCGTTGGTTTCCCGAGTATGAAGATATTGGCAAACCCTTGCAAAAGGTGAAAATATTGGACAATGTTTTTGAGCGCCAATATGAAAAGGCGACAGTTCGGGTATGGCCGGAGGATCGCCGGGGTGAGATCGTCTACAAATGATCTATTCACGGGAGGAGAAATAATTTTCCTCCCGTCTTTTTTTTGCTTATATTATGTGTTAATATATAGATATGAATTTATTTAATGAAAGATCGAAAAAAGAAAAAGGACACATAGTAACTTTGTTTTTAATGGGCGTGCTGATCTTTGCAGCTATTCTAACCGCGCAACTTTATCCATTGGCAACTTTTTTCATTATAGTCGTAATTTTTTCTTTTTTTATTCTAAGCGCAAGACTGGAATGGGGATTGTATTTGATCGCTTTTTTTCTACCCATGATCAATTGGCATTTTGTTTATCAGCAATTTGAAATTCCTTTTATCGATCTTTTGGCGATCATACTATTATTATCATTTTTTATTAGAATGCTCTATGAGCGTTTATCTTTGAATAAGATCGATATGATCTGGCCCCTGGGAATGCCTTTTCTTGTTTTGTTTTCAGCGCTTTTTATTTCTAACCTTTTTTCCGAATACATAGTTGGAAGTATTTGGTATAGTGTTCGCTGGGTGCTTTTTCCATATTTGGCATACATTTTTGTGCCGGTCAATATTATTAAG
>WJLG01000108.1 GCA_014728685.1 Candidatus Falkowiibacteriota bacterium | reverse complement strand
CCTTAAAATAAGCTAATTTTTGACACTATTTAATACACGTAAAGTCTCCTGAGCGCACTTTTCCCAGCTGAAATCGGCTGATCTTTCCAAACCTTTTTGTATAAGTTCTTGCCTTAAATCTTCATTTTTTATGGCATTTTCAATGGCCTTGGCCATTTCATCTCTGCTTTGATTATTGAAGAACAAAGCCGCCTCTCCGGCTACCTCCCTTAAAACCGGTATGTTCGAACAGGCAACCGGCAAGCCGGTGGCCATAGCCTGCAGAATCGGGATCCCGAAGCCTTCATGCTTGGTCGGAAAGATAAAAGCCGTAGCAGCAGAAAAAATATAAGGCATATCCTTCTCTTCTATCCAGCCCGGCATTATGACATCATCATCAAGTGAAAATTCCTCTATCATATACTTGACATCATCATAACCATAGCTGGCCGATCCGACCAAAACCAACTTTTCTTTTATGTTCTTGTTGAAATACTTGGCTTTTGCATAAGATTCTATCAAAAGCGAAGAGTTCTTTTTCTTTTCCAAGCGCCCGACATTCAATATGTAAGGTCTGGTGATCCCATACTTATCCAAAACCTCATCTGTTTTATCCTTGTCTTCGATCGGCCTGTATAGAAAATTGTTAAAACCATTGTAAACAACATTGATCTTATCCGCGTCGGCTTTGTATATTCGCAAGATCTCGTTTTTGGTAAACTCGGAAACCGAAATGATCTTATCGGAATGTTTCAAAGAATGCTTGGTTGACCAATCAAGATAATCGAAAGAATTGGCGCCGTATTCACCCTTGGTGAAAATTCTCACCAGCAGATCGACCAATCTTTTCCCCCATCTCATTTCCGAACAGATTCTGTCTTTATTATATATGTCTCTATCGATTTTAAAGGCGACATCATGGATCGTATTGACCGTTTTATCCGGTTTTATCAAAGGCAGAGTATGCGCCGGAACAAAAAGCATATCCGGCTTTTTGAAAAACATCTCTATCGACAACCGTCCCAAAGTCCAAAAATTCTTGAACGGCCATTTAAGTACCTTGGCCTTGAAATTGTTATAAGGGCTTTTTATAACCTGATAACCGTCCAGGTCATATTCCGGTTTTCCATCTCCTTCTTCCAGATCATTTTTGGTCAAATCCAATAAACCGCCGGTAAGCGGTTTGTCCGTATAAAGGATATATTTATTCTCTTTGTCGATCCGGGCCAAGTTCTTTATCAAGTAGTAAGAGTACCATTCCGTTCCGCTCTTGCGCTCTCGATTGGCCCTGGACGCGTCAATGCCTATTATCATATTTGATATGTTTTATTTTGCCGACAATATTGATCTCTTATATGAATCCAAATTATCCAAAGCGATCCCCGTGCCCCTGGCTACGCACAAATGCGAATCATCCGCCAGATAGACAGGTACGCCGATCGTCCTGGAAACCAGCTGGTCAAAATTCCTAAGCTGAGAGCTGCCTCCGGACATCACAATGCCTTTATCCATGATATCGGCCGCCAATTCGGGAGAAGTGTCGTTCAAGACCTTCTTGATGGACATGATTATCGCTTCCAATTCCCCCTGGATGGCCTCAGTCACATCATCACTGATCACATTTATACTCCTGGGCAAACCGGTGATTATATCTCGCCCTCGGACTTCCATAGAAAGTTTGTTCTTCAGGTATAGGGCCGAGCCAATGTTTATCTTAACTTCTTCGGCCGTTCTCTCTCCTATCGATAGATTGTATTTCCTTCTGATGAAATCCAAAATGGCCGCGTCCAGCTTACAGCCTCCGACCTTGGTCGAAGTGGCGGATACGATCCCGCCCAAAGATATCACAGCGATCTCCGAAGTGCCGCCGCCGATATCAACTATCATATGCCCGGATGCCGAACCGATGGGAATGTCGGCTCCGATCGCGGCCGCTATCGGCTCTTTGATGATATAAGCGGCCTTGGCGCCTGCGGAAATTGTCGCCTCGATCACCGCTCTTCGCTCAGTCGAGGTGATGCCGGCCGGCACCGCCACCATGACTTCCGGCCTGAATATCCTCAAGCCTCCCAAGGTCTTATTGATAAAATATCTAAGCATCGCCTCTGTCGTCCGGTAATCGGCGATAACTCCGTCCTTCAGAGGCCGAACCGCGATTATGGTATCTGGAGTTCTGCCCAGCATCTCTTTGGCTTCATTCCCAACTGCCAAAACCTTTTTATCATTTATGGAAACGGCTACCACCGAAGGCTCATTGATAACAATGCCTTTCTTGGGAAGATGCACCAGAGTATTGGTTGTACCTAGGTCGATGCCTATGCTTTTTATAAACACGAGGTAGAATTTAAAAAATTATTTGGAACTCCTTGTCCGTATCAAGGTCAGTACCCCACATAACTCTGCTATTATCGGGAGTTTCGGCCTGTTCCTTAAGGTTATATGATTTTACATCACCTACAGCCCTAAAGTCAACTTTCAATCCCTTCAGATCCTTTCCCGGCTGTTTTTGCACATAAAGGCGGTATTCTCCGGTTTTTATATCATCCTTTATGCTATCCGGGAGTTCATATTCGAAATAAAGACTTCCGGCTGTACCCACCTTGATCGATTTGAATCCTGCAAAATATGTCTTGCCCAATTCATTGCCGGTTTCCACCTGTCCCCGGCTTATTCCTTCGGCCTTGATCAGTTTCGAACCTTCCGGCACATACACTCTGGTATAAGTATGATAATCTCCGGTGCGCCAATCATATTTTCCGTTATTTTTATAATTGAGAGTCAACTTCCCGATCACTTTATCCTCTTTTTCCTCTATCAAATATTCAAGGCTTCTTTCCATGGCAATGTCGGTCTTCAAAGCGGCCATATTGGAATCAACTGCCAACAAATAATCGCCGGCAACCGCCTTCACTTCTCCGGCGATACCCAATTCCTTGGCCAGGCTTTGTAAGCTTTCATTATGGAAAAAGACCTGGACATCCTTTTGCTCCATGCTCTTATCAGCTACCGAAGCCACTTCCGGCCAGCGCCTATAATCAAGATCCAGTATATTCATCTTGATCTCTTCCAAAAGATGGCCGATTATCTCCTTTCTCTGCCAAGCGGAAATGTTTTGATTCACAAAATCCTGTTCAACCTTGTACTCCAAAAGATCCAAGAAATTATCTTGGGAAAAATCCTCTCCTTGGGCTTCTACCGGTCCGATGACCGCCAGCAGATCCTCGACCAGTTTCGGGGTGACAGCTACTATCCCGGAAAAGTTTCCATTAAAATCATTGATCTTATTCGCTTCCGGCAAACAACTGTTCTCCTGATGATAGAACCAATCTATTTGGCGGGCCGATGTCGGCCAATCGGGCGACCAATTGGAATCGCGCATATACCAATTCGGGTTCAAATATTTTTTGATCGGCAAAGGCGGATCGACATCCAAAAGACCCAGGCTTTCCATGGGCATATCCATATGATAAATGTCGTGGGTATCGAATCTGACAATATCTCCGCTGTCCATTTCCAGTATTCCATAAGTGCCGATAAAACCGCCGGTAGCCCGCAGCTCGGAACTGTTCTGGAACAAAACCAAGAAGGTCGAGGGTTCGGGATAGCCGGCCAATTCCGGCGCCAGTTGCGAAGCCAGCACCAGCTTGGATAATGTTTCCACGCCCTTTTCAAGCTGTACCTTAACTTCGTCGATCTTGCCCCTGACCGGTAAGAACAAAACATTGGCCTTTACTCTATCCAAATTCAAAAGCGCCAATTCCAAATTGGCTTTCAGGCCGTTTAGCTCCGGACCTGATTCATAAATGGTTTTCAAAAGGCTTCTTTTCTCGGCCGTTGTGAATTCGGAAAAACTCTCTCCCAGCCTGCCGGCCATGACATCATCGATTTCCTTGGCGATCTCACCGGCCTGAGACATCGACCGGCTCACTATCGATGCGCTCTCAGCCAAATACCTAAGATCACTGATCTGCTGTCCGGTAAAGCCGGATGAACGCAAGAAAATATTATCGGTATTGGCCTCGAGTTCAGCCAAAATATCATTGAAATAGCCTTCTGCACGGATAGCCGCTTCGATCATTTCGGCAAAGTCGCCCCGGCGGGCATTGGAAAGCGAATATTCAAGGCTGGCTTTGCCCAAAATAGCCGAATCATAGATATTCTTGAACTTAAAAAAAGCCAAAAAGGCCAAGATCAAGGCTATGATCGCAAATACCAAAACCAAAGCTAAAATTATTTTGAAAATTTTCCAAAAGATACCGGATCCTGTTTTCTTTTTTTTCAAATGGATATCGCTTAAAAATTCGTCTAATTTTTCCATTGAATTATTAAAATTTATTATTAAAATTATGATTTTATTATATCAACAATGACTCGCTTAAGCAATCTGATTAAGATAAAAGGCGTTCGCTCCAAAAATGAAACGAACGCCCTATGGTTACAGCTCAGCGGCAATTTGCTACCAAGCCTTCTTCGACCAATTCACGAAGATCACTCCAGCCGATCTTCATCAACTGAAGTGAAGGCTTGGTCTCGGAACGGTTTAGGATCATATTCGATCCTACTCCGTCCTTGCTCTGGGTTATGTAATAGATGTGGTCTTGACCACAGGTATTACCCTCACCCATAAGCTCGGGCAAAGAATATCCGTTCGCTTTGCCGAGTAATCTCCCTTCTTCTGTCCTAATTAAAGACACTATGTTTTTCAACGGGTTGCCAAGAACAGCGTTAGCAAAGATCTGTGTGCCGGTTTGCTGGCTTGTTTGAACCAGTAATCCAAAACGCTCCCGAAAATGATATCGGCAAGCAGCCAGGGTTGAACGGTGCTGATTATTTTCCACAAACACCACCGTCTTTCTCTGTCCCGGCCAGACCTCCATCTCCTTGGTTACTATACCATCGCCGGAGCGGATCTTCTTGAGCGCTTGCCGGAAGTCATTCTGCCTCGCGTAGAAGGCATCGAGTGCCACCTTGGCCCATCGGTAAGCCGCCAAAACCGCATTGCGTCCGCCGCCCCGTTTGCCACATATGGCATAGGCCATACGCGGCAAGGACCAAGGAGTAAGATCAGCTCTGCAAGCATCGCTGACGAAGCGCCCCAGACCCTTGCCTCTTGGATCGCAACTTAAAATTGCGTCCCTCGAGCGCTTCACTTGCTTAAGAACATCTGCAAAGCGAAGGTCGCTTCTCCCGTCTCTCGGAAAAAAATCGCCATAAACATCAAATAGTCTCGGCCTCTTCCGAGAGAACTTCTGGGCTGCCCACATTGAACAGATCAGCTCGAAAAATCTCCCTTCTTTGAAAAATCCGTCAGCAGCCTTGAAATAATTTTCACCAATACTCTCGACCGCCTCCAGCGCTTGTCGACACCACTGATAGCCATCCTCTGAAGAGGTTGGGTTTTGCCAATAGACGGACTTGATCATGGAGTAGATGTTTAAGAATCCACCCCGACTATTACCGCCCCTGGCATCGGCCGTATCGGCCTTATTGACATAGTCCATGAATCTGCCCCAGACCGGATGCCCGGTCAAAGACAGTTTCTTGGCGATGATCTCAAAAGCCGATTTTTCTTCTCGGCCATGCTCATCAAGACCGCCTTTCCGAACCGTTCCTACAAAATAGGAATTATCAAGAGTGTAAACATCAGATTTTTCCGGCTCCAAAAGCCAAATAACCTTCGCTTGGCTGGCACCAGGGAAAACCTCTTCGCCATACTTCTGCATAAGCATGACCGCTCCGATCTCCTCGGCATGCGGCTGCCAGTGGACTACAATATGTTCTTTCCTGTTGGAACGCATAAAACGCCCTCCTTCTGAAAAAGGTTTTAAAAAGAGCAAATCATATTAATATAACATAAAATTCTAATAAAGTCAATTAACCAAGTTCGGTTTTTCTTCTTTTATTAAAGATACAGCTATTGCAAAAAGTAAAATTACTGATATTAAACAAAAACTAAGTTATCCACATTGACGAAAAACACGGCAGATGATATAATTAGTATAGATGATGAAAATCACCAAAATTAGTGATTTCATCATGCAAAAATAAAAACAAAATGAGACAATTTTGCGAGCAAACAGCACCCCCT
>WJLG01000002.1 GCA_014728685.1 Candidatus Falkowiibacteriota bacterium | reverse complement strand
TTATCAATCCATTGATTAAATTTGAGTTTATGAGAGGGTGCAAAACAGGTGAACATAAAAGAAGTAAACAAGAGTATCTTGATGTTATGGACTTGTTTATTTTACCAATTCAAGATGACATATTAACAGATTCCATATTTATAGCGAATATTTATTCTAATAAAGGCATTAACAATAATCAGATAAGTGTTGTTGACGCAACTAACTCAGCATATTTGAATAAATATAGAGATCTATTGTTAGTTACAACAGACAATGACGATTATCCATTATGTATTCACGATAGATTATTTATTAAGACCATTGATGCCGGGAAAGAAATAATAACGCTTGGCTTCTATGATCTCAATAACGAAAGGTATAAGCTTGCTTTGGAAAATTTTCCTAAATAATATATAGCAAAATGCCAAAGATAAAGGAGGATAAATTACTCGGACCCGAGTATTTACAAAATTTAAAAAAACCGAAGAAAGGCTCGCGCAAGGGAGATAATGGCAAACTGCTGATCATCGGCGGGAGTGAAACTTATCACGGAGCGCCGATCTTGTCGGTTATGATCGCATCCAGGATCGTTGATCTGGTTTATTTTTTTTCTGTCAAAAAGAATGTCGAGCTGGCCAAAAAGATGAAATTGAAGATCCGAACCTTCATCAATCCTTCGGAAAAAGAATTGGAAGACTATGTTGAAAAAGTCGACGCAATTCTTATTGGTCCGGGTTTGGAAAAGTCCAAGAACAACGAGGTGATGATCAATTGGCTGCTTCATGAATTCAAAGACAAGAAGTTCATATTGGATGCCGGGGCTTTTGATATGATCAAACCCAGGCTTTTGAATAAGAATTGTATCCTGACCCCGCATACCGGTGAATTCAAAAAATTCTTCGGCAAAGAAGCTGACAAGAAGAACGTCAAAGCGCTTGCAAAAAAACACAATTGTGTGATAGCGCTCAAAGGCAGTACCGACCTGATAGCCGGCCCCAAGGAATTTATGATCAACAAAAGCGGCAATCCGGGAATGACCAAAGGCGGTACCGGTGATATATTGGCCGGCCTGATAGCCGGATTGGCTTGTACGAATGAGCTTTTCACAGCGGCCGCAGCCGGAATTTTCATAAACGGAATGGCCGGAGATCGCTTGGCCAAGACTAGAGGTACGTATTATAGCGCCGAAGACCTTTTGAACGAGATACCCAGGACCATCAAATGGTGCCAAGATTTGAAATTAAATTAAGAATTTTTGAGCGGCTTGGCCGTGATCTATCTAAAAATGAAAAAGATCATCACTACTTCAGAGAAAGAAACTTTGGAATTTGCCGGCAATATGGCGGAAAAGATCAAGACCGGCAAGGTTTTTGCGCTTTTAGGCGATCTGGGTGCCGGTAAGACGGTTTTTGTCCGCGGTTTTTTAAGAGGACTTGGTTATAAAGGGCGGGTGAACAGCCCGACTTTTGTGATCATGAAGATCTATGATATCAAGAAAAACCCGCAGATCAAGCAGGTGTGCCACATCGATGCCTATAGACTGAAGTCAGCGGCCGACCTGGAAGCGATCGGAGCTTTGGAATATTTCAAAAGGAAAGATACGGTCGTTTTCGTAGAATGGGCTGAAAGGATAAGTAAGCTTCTGCTTAAAAATACTTCATATATTCATATTGAAAGTCAAAAAGAAAACACAAGAGTTCTTAAAATAAAAAAAGGCCCCAAAAAATAATTTTTGAGGCAAATCTCTTGAGCAAGCGAAAGAATTAAATGGGATAAAGAACGTAGGTGCTTTCGCCCGCTTCAAAACTGTACATCATCATGCGCCTTTGCACTTCTGCAAATTCATGATGCTTAGATGTCCCTCTTTTCAGAAGGACATATTTCTCCCCAACCTTAATTTTGTCCGGATAGGAGCCATCTTTAGTGGCGTCGGAGATTTTTTGTTCGGCCAGTTGGCCAAGTTCTTTGTCTATGAACATATTGTTCACCTTCTTTCTTAAGAATATGTTAATTGAATTTTTCCTGCATTTTATTATAACTGGCTTTAAGTTTTCTACTGACACTGTCAGGGTTAAGTTTAAACCTTTTAAGCATATTCATTATTTCAGCCAGCTGTTCTTCTTCATCGCTATTTGAATCCTCACCTTTCTTAAATTTTGATTTACCAAAATCAATAAGCACCGGTTTTTTAGTTTTAAAGTCTATCATTATATTACGTAAAGATAGGTCTTTATGGGATAATCCGTACTTATGAATGGATGTTAGTGCTTTTTTTAGATCAGCTCCTACGGAATCTATATCAAGATCGGAAATGATATCTCGAACTCTACTGTCTTGTGAACACTTCATGATCATGTCTTCTAAATTCATTTCACCCGGCACCTTGTCCATATAAATACTATAAACATCTTCAATAGAATCATATGGAAATTCTTCAACTTTTCCTTCGTTTTTCTTTTCTATGTGAAACATGCTGTGAAATTGGGGTATCATGTGTTCCAACCCCTCATTTTCCAAGATCTTTCTAGCAATTTTTTGCAAACCCGCTTCTCTCAATGGGCCATTGTCCAATTCAAAATTAAAACCTTTATCCCTGAGTTGCCTTTGCTTATTTCTTATCTCTGAAAAGTAGTCTTGGATATTTCTTAACCTTTGCAACCTGGCAGGCAAAAGATCAAACCTTTTATTCTTTATCTCAACATCAGCTTTCTCCCAAACACATTTTAAGCAATGCTTGTCAGATTCATTAAATACAACACCAGCGTTTCCTGAGCCGATAAAATTTTCATGATTTATAAATATATGTTCGTAAGTATTGTTAATTTCTTGTGTATCGTTTTCAGTCGGCTCTTTTTCATAAAAAATAGATTCGGGTGATTCTAGGGCTTTTTCTATATCAAAGCCCTGTTCCGTTTCGATTTTTCTGATTTTTAAACTTGAAAACGATTCAATGCCCATTTTTATTTTTTATTAATAGTTATCAATATTAAGTAAAAAACGCTTCCGGTTATCATGATATCAGCTACATTAAAGACTGTAAAATATTTCAAGTCTAAATAATCGATAACATAACCGAATTTTAGCCTATCAGTAAAGTTTAGAATAGCACCAAATAGTAGTATTGTCAAGGGATAAATCGTTGGATCTGAAGTTTGAAGCTTGGAATTTTTAACAAACAGCTTGGACCACCACCAGATCAGAAAGAAGATCACTATACTTATGAATATTGTTAAAAACGGTCCGGAAACAGGCAAGGAAAAGGCGATGTTGGGGTTTTTGGTAAAATGCAGAGAAAAGACATCTCCTAATATGTATTCAGGTTCGTCCAAGTAGCCTTTTATAGATAAAGTTTTGAATAATTTGTCCAAAAATACAAAAAAAACGACTAATATTAAAGTAAAAGTCGCTTTTTTTGTTATCTTGAAGCGCATAGGTCGTTAGCTATTTTGCAACTCGGTTTTACAATGTATGCAAGAAGATGCAGTCGGTCTGGCTTCCAATCTTTTTGGATTTATATCTACTCCGCAGTATTTACAC
>WJLG01000107.1 GCA_014728685.1 Candidatus Falkowiibacteriota bacterium | reverse complement strand
ATACGGGGTTGGAGGATCGCCGACTTTGATAATAAACGGAGAAAAGGTGACTTCTTACCGTGATCCGGGCAATTTATTGATCGCTGTCTGCTCCGGTTTCAAAAAACAGCCTAAAGAATGCCAAACTGAATTGTCTTTTGTGAATCCTTCCCCGACTTTCGGCAACAAGGCTGGTGCTTCCGGGTCTTCCGGCAGCTGTAATTAGCCTCTTTACATTATCAATAAATAATGATAGGATAGCTTTGTATTAAATTAATAAATAAACCACTGCTTGTTTTAGGAACTGAGAGTTAATATTTGTCTAATATCAGATAAAATCGCTAATAATGCTTATTAATATATCAAAATTAAGGCTTATTTAAGCAAAGGTCGCTGTGTTCGACCGTTTTGGATATTGGTCAAAAAATAAATAAAAAGGCTCCTAAAGCAAGAAAAGCATAAAAGTATGCAATATTTGATTTATGTTGTTCTGGCTGCAGGAGCTTTTTTTGTCGGATATTTGGTAAGATGGAAAATGGTGTCTTCGCAAATAGAAAGCGCGGAGAAAAGAGCTGATAAGATAGTTAGCGAAGCCAAGACAAAAGAGAAAGAACTTTTGCTCAAAGCCCAGGATAAGGCTTTGAAGATCATCGAAGAGGCTAAGGTCGAAGAAAAAAGAAGACGCAATGAAGTAAATAATCTGCAGAACAGGCTGGAGCAAAGAGAGTCGGCTTTTTCCAAAAGGCTGCTTGAGCTCCAGGAAAAACAGCAAGACCTTTACGACCGTGTGAACAAGGTCGAAGAAGCCAAAGAAAAGATCAAACAGATCAAACAAGAACAATTTTCCAAACTGCAGAAGATCGCCGGCATGAACAAGGAAGAAGCCAGAGAGGCCTTGCTTAAGAATGTCGAGTCTGAGTCAAAAGAAGATCTTTTGGCCAGGGTAAGAAAGCTTGAGAACCAAGCAGACGAAGAGTTTGAAGAAAAAGCCAGGGAGTTGATCGCTTCTTCCATGCAGAGGATCGTATCTTCTTATACTCCGGAGATCAGCACCACCAATGTCGATCTGCCGTCCGATGAGATGAAGGGCCGAGTTATCGGCCGTGAAGGCAGAAACATCAAAGTGATCGAGCAATTGGCCGGAGTGGAGATAATCGTGGATGATACCCCGAATGTGATTACGATCTCCGCTTTTTCGCCGATCAGGCGCCATGTAGCTAAAAGAGCTCTGGACGCTTTGATCAAGGATGGACGCATTCATCCGACCAAGATCGAAGAGGCGATAGAGAAAGCCAAAAAGGAATTGGCTATTGATATCAAAAAAGCCGGTGAAGAAGCGGTTTATGAGATCGGCGTTACCGGTTTTGACACCAAGTTGGTGCAGATATTGGGCAGATTGAAATACAGGACCAGTTATGGACAGAATGCCTTGAGGCATTCGGTGGAGGTCGCTCATTTGGCCGGTCTTTTGGCTGAAGAGCTGGGCGCTTCCGTGCCTTTGGCTAAGAAAGCCGGTTTGCTTCACGATATTGGTAAAGCGGTCGATCATGAAGTGCAGGGAACTCATCCGGAGATCGGACGCGATATTGCCAAGAAATTCGGTTTGAGCCAAGAAGTGATCAACCCAATCGAAACCCACCATGACGATCATCCCAAGGATCTTGTGTCGGTTGTGGTCAAAGTGGCTGATGCCATTTCTGCGGCCAGGCCGGGAGTTCGCAACGACACCTATGAAAGATATCTGCAGAGATTGGAAGAGCTGGAGAACTTGGCTACTTCTTTCGAGGGTGTTGATAAGTCCTATGCTTTGCAAGCCGGACGCGAGGTAAGAGTATTTGTCAGGTCGGATGAGATAGACGACTTGAACGCTCATAAACTGGCCTCGAATATAGCCAAGAAAATAGAAGAAGAATTGAAATACCCGGGCGAGATAAAGGTCAATGTCATCAGAGAGATGAGAGTGACCGAGTATGCTCGCTAGATATTAAAATCCGTTTCGCTAATATTGCAAAAAATTTGATTTTGTTATATTATGAAGATAAAGAAAATTAAATGAAATAATATGAACAAAGCAAGCCTGATCGAAAAGATCGCTCAACAATCCGGCGTTAGTAAAAAGCAAGCCGAAGACATGTTGAATTCAATGGTGGACATCATCATTGGCGAACTAAAGCAAGGCAATGAAGTGAGTATTACCGGATTCGGCACTTTCGAGACCATGGTCCGTTATGCTCGCGGAGGAGTTAATCCTCAGAATCCAAGCGAAAGGATACAGATCCCGGAAGTAAGAGTGGCTAAATTCAGGACGGGCAAGAGATTGAAAGATTCTTTAAAAGAGAATGTTGGTGAAGCGGAGAAAAAGGAAGAGCCGGCCCAAGCACCTGAAGAAGGCGGGGCTGAAGAGCAGACTGAAAATCAAGAATAATATATTACATATATATAAAAAGAATGGGAGGGCGGTATTCCCGCCCCTCCTTTTTCTTTAAAGGGGGTTGAAAAATCGAAAAAGTCGTGTTATTTTCTTTTTAAAGAACATGATGGTCAAATTCGGCTGGAACTGAATTAAAGCATCCGTAGCTCAACTGGATAGAGCACTTGGCTTCGGACCAAGGGGTTGTGGGTTCAAATCCTGCCGGATGCGCGGAATTAATTATCAATTTTAAATCTTCAAACTTGAAGATTTATAAATTGTAGATTAAAATTTTGGCTGGGTAGCTCAGTTGGTTAGAGCGCAACACTCATAACGTTGAGGTCGAGAGTTCAAGCCTCTCCCCAGCTACTAAAAGTGGTCCTTGATATGATCTTATTTCTACTGCGGTATCCAAAATTAGTTTATAATTTTTGAACTTTTCTCACCGTATTCATATACGTCTCGAAAAGTAGCAAAAATTCTATCACTAATTTTGAATTCCTCGTAACGAAACCGACCATATCAAAAACCACAGTTGCAAACTACAAATGAAAATTACGAATTAATTGAAGATTGAAGATTTGTAATTGTTAATTGAATGAAGGCGCCTTTAGCTCAGTTGGTAGAGCAGTTGCCTCTTAAGCAAACGGTCATAGGTTCGAGTCCTATAAGGCGCACAAATAAAAATCCTGCGAAAGCAGGTTTTTTTATAATTAAATCTTCCAAGAGTCCGGCTCGCGTGTGAGCGAGCCGTCCGCCCCTGCCCTGGCAGGTTTCGGGCGGGCTATAAGGCGCACAAATAAAAATCCTGCGAAAGCAGGTTTTTTTATAATTAAATCTTCCAAGAGTCCGGCTCGCGTGTGAGCGAGCCGTCCGCCCCTGCCCTGGCAGGTT
>WJLG01000106.1 GCA_014728685.1 Candidatus Falkowiibacteriota bacterium | reverse complement strand
TTCAACTGATGAAATAATCAATCAAATAAGCAAAAAATATCAGGACCAAGAAGTCGTGATCTTTTCTCCGATAATAAAAGACAAAAAAGGCGAGCACAAAAATACCATCTCCGGCATTGCCAAGGCCGGCTTCTCCCGCCTGCGCTTGGATGGCGATGTGTATTCGATAGAAGAGGCTGAGGATATGAATATCGATAAACAGAAAAAACATTCCATCGATATCATCATAGACAAGGTCAAAGTCTCTACCAATAAAGATGATATGGCCCGCTTGACCGAAGGAGTGGAAAAAGCGGTCGACCTGGCCAATGGGCTTGTTTCGATCTGCCCTTATGAAAAAAATGATCTCTGCCGGGAAAAAGAAACCCTTTTTTCAAAGCTTTTTGCCTGCCCGGACTGCGATATCACTTTACCGGAGCTTGAACCAAGGGATTTTTCCTTCAATTCTCCTCATGGAGCCTGCCCGGACTGCGACGGTCTCGGCACCAAGCTGGAAATAGATCCGGAAATGATAGCCAACAAAAACCTAACTCTGGCTCAAGGCGCCATCAAGCCGATGTCTCATAATGTCGGTGGACCGCAAACCTGGTTTTTAAGGATCTTGGGCACGGTGGCGGAGAAGAACGGATTTGATCTCAATACTCCTTTGAAAGACTTGAGCAAAAAACAGCTCGATACTATTCTCTATGGCACCGGCAAAAATGAATACAAACTGGACTATGATAGTGATCGCTTTTCCGGAGAATTCGTGACCAATTTCGAAGGCGTGATCCCGAACCTGGAAAGAAGATACAAACAAACGGAGTCCGATTATGTCAGAAAAGAGATCGGCAAATATATGAGGATCCTTCCCTGCCCGGTCTGCCGGGGCAAAAGGCTCAAACCAGAAGTCCTGGGAGTTAAGGTCAATGGACTTTCGATCCATGATATCACTTCCAAAGATATCGGCCAAGCCAAAAAATTCTTCCAGGAACTCGAAAACGCCAAAAGCTTGAGTGCTAAAAATAAAAAAATATCAGCTCAAATATTGAAAGAGATAAGAGCCAGACTCGCTTTTCTTTCCAATGTGGGACTGGATTATCTTACTCTGGATAGAGCCGCTAATACTCTTTCCGGAGGTGAAGCCCAAAGGATACGCTTGGCTACTCAGATCGGCTCGGCGCTGGTCGGCGTTCTCTACATACTCGACGAGCCCTCCATCGGGCTTCACCAAAGGGACAATGACAAGTTAATAGATACTTTGAAAGAACTGCGCGACCTGGGCAACAGCGTAGTCGTGGTCGAACATGATGAAGAAACCATCACTTCCGCTGATTATGTTGTCGATGTCGGTCCGGGCGCGGGCGTACATGGCGGAGAAATAATCGCCTCGGGAACACCGGCGCAAATATCCAAAAATTCCAAATCATTGACCGGGCAATATCTCTCGGGCAAAAAAGAAATACCGATACCAAAAAAATTCCGCTCAGGCAACGGACTGTCCTTGGGTATATTCAACGCGCACGAGAATAATTTGAAGAACATAGACGTCGAATTCCCATTGGGAAAATTCATTGCCATTACCGGCGTGTCCGGCTCGGGCAAATCCACTTTGATGAACGATATCTTGGCAAAGGCTTTGTCCCAAAAATTCTATCGAGCCAAAGAAATGCCGGGCAAGCATGATCGGATCGAAGGCATCTCCGCTATCGACAAGGTTATCAATATAGATCAATCGCCGATCGGCCGAACACCAAGGTCAAACCCGGCCACCTACACCGGCGCTTTCACTCCGATCAGGGATCTGTTTGCCAGTCTGCCGGAAGCCAAGATCCGAGGCTACAAGGCCGGGCGTTTTTCCTTCAATGTGACGGGCGGACGCTGCGAGGCCTGCTCGGGCGACGGCGTGGTCAAGATAGAAATGCAATTCTTGCCAGACATTTACGTGGAATGCGAAGTCTGCCATGGAAAAAGATACAATAAGGAAGCTTTGGAAATATATTATAAAGACAAGAATATTTCCGATGTTCTGGATATGACTGTTGAGGAAGCTATGCATTTCTTCTCCAAGATACCGGCCATACATCAAAAATTAAAAACCTTGAATGAGGTCGGATTAGGATACATCAAAGTCGGCCAACCGGCTACCACTCTTTCCGGTGGTGAAGCGCAAAGGGTCAAGCTGGCCACCGAACTTGCTCGCCGCTCCACCGGCAAAACGCTCTACATCTTGGACGAACCGACCACCGGCCTGCACTTCGATGATATCAAAAATCTTTTGAATGTTTTGAACAAATTGGTCGACAAAGGCAATACTGTCTTGATCATCGAACACAATCTGGATGTTATCAAATCAGCCGACTGGATCATCGATCTCGGACCGGAAGGCGGAGATAAAGGCGGGCAAATCGTAGCCGAAGGCACTCCCAAGGATGTGGCCAAGGCCAAAAAAAGCCACACTGGCAAATACCTGACCAAGATCTTCAATAAATAGAAAAATGAAACACCCGATCATGAACTGAACCGGGTGTTTTTAATTCTATAAAATAGCTACTCTATGAAGCCTCCAGCTTGCAATTCCCACAAATGCGCGTAATGTCCATTCTTCTTGCGGCTTAATTCATCATGCGTGCCGTCTTCTTGTATCTTGCCTTCATCAATGAAAATTATCCTATCCATTTTTTTGATAGTTGATAATCTATGGGCAATGACGATCACGGTTTTGTCTTTCATCAGTTTATCCAAAGCATCTTGAATATAGATCTCGGATTGAGAATCCAGGCTGGAAGTCGCTTCATCCAGAACAAGGATCGGCGAATTTCTCAAGATCGCTCTGGCGATCGCCACCCTCTGCCTTTCTCCTCCGGAAAGCTTGATGCCCCTCTCTCCCACATAGGTGTCATAGCCTTCGGATAGTTCGGAAATGAATTCATGGCAATGAGCCTTCTTGGATGCTTCAATGACTTCTTTGTCGCTGGCGCTTGGGCGACCATAGCGGATATTCTCCATCAAAGTCCTATGAAAAAGGATCGGATCTTGAGGCACCAAGCTGATAGCTCGCCACAAACTCTCCAAAGTGCATTTGGCAATATCCTGGCCATCGATCAAAATACTGCCTCCGGAAATATCATAATTTCTTAAAAGCAATTTTACTATAGTGGTCTTGCCTGCGCCGGAAGGTCCGATCAAGGCCACCTTCTCACCCGGATCGATATTGAGATCGAAATGATCGAATATTTTCCGCGTCTTTTTATAATTGAAAGAAACTTTATTGAGTTCAATACCGCCTTTGTCCACCTTTAATTTCTTGGCTCGCGGATGATTCGTGATCTGATGCTCTTTCAGAAGGATCTCGGTCATCTCTTCAGAGTCTGAAAAAGCGCGATACAAATGCCTGATCGTGCGCCCGAAATGCCAGCCTTGCATGATCAGCATGATCACATAGGCCTGGATCATCACAAAATCACCGGCTGTGAATATTCCCTGTCTCCACAAGATAACGGCCATGAAAAACAGCCCCACTTCCAACGCGATCATCATAAAAGAGGTGATGGAATTGAAGAATTCCTCCATATTCCAAGCAAAAAGATTCTTCTTTCTTAGATCTTCATGCAATGCTGAATATTGCCCGACTTCCCTTTTATAGCCGTTGAACAATTTTACATTAGCTGAATTGGTGATCGTATCGGCCAAAAATCCCGTGGTTTTTGATATAGCTTCATTGGCGATCACGTCATACTTATATTTCCAGCGCGAAAAAAAGAAAGTGATCGTATAGAATAGGATCATCCAAAGCAAAACACCCAAACCCAAGAGCCAATTGCGCCAAAAAAGCACGCTGATAATGATAGACATATTCACAAACAGCGGCACCAAGCTCCAACACAAGCTATCAACGATCATTTCCAAAGCTCTGGTAAAATAGTTCATCTTCTTGACCAGCGACCCTGAAAAATTGTTCGTAAAAAAAGACAACGAGTGCTTATGAAGGTAGGAAAAATTTCCCACTGAGATCTCTGCGATCGTGCGGGCCAAAAATCGTATTTCGGAAAAAGAGGCCATTCTGTTGAATGCCCAGCGTCCGATCTCAAATATCGCCATAAAGGCTAAAATCCAAAGCGCGCTCTTATAGATCTCATCACTGATCTCCGAGCCGGCGATCAGATCCAGCAATCTTTTCAGATACAAAGGGATGATGGAATTCAAAGCCGCCGCTATAGATGAAGCGATGAATATGAAAAAAAATAGCGGCTTGTGCCGGGATGCGTATTTCCAATATATTGATATTGTTTTCCCAACTTTATGTTTCATATGCTTATGAATTTATAATATACTTTTTTTCAAAATTAATCAAAAAAAGAAGCCTGAACAATATTTGCTCAGGCTTATAAATCACTCACATCGGGGGGTCTCTTATCATGAGGATTCTCCTCGCTTCCGAATTTCCTACGAGTTTTCGCGAATCGGTTGCCACTTTGTTTTTAGAAATTCGGAAAGATTGACGTGAGGCTCGGTGGCACGAGCTACAATACCTTCTGTTTTGCCGGGGGCTTTTACCCGGCCGCCGCCGATTATAGACAGGCTAAAAGCCTGCCGCTAATCTATATGTAAAAAGTACATCTTATATTTATATCATAAATATAACTTTTTGTCAATAGATAATTCTTTTCAAAAGAAAAGAGCCCGAGACACATGTAGTATCTCGGGCTTTTACAGGAGGAAATTCCTCCCTGAAAAAAGTGGAGGGAGGCAGGCCAATAGTCAGCCTGGTTTTAATGTCAAGGCCTGCCTCAACCTCCGGTTAGCTTCTGTGGGCGGGTACATCTTCCCGCGGTCGCTTTTTGGATGCTTGGCTATACTTAGCTCAAGCTGTCTTTCCCTCTCAACAGAAGACATGTCCAAAAAAGCGAAAAACAGAAGCTCTTCACCCTAAAATGGGTGGGAGAAAAGATAATGCTTAAACGCATTATTGCGCGCAATATATTCATGCGTGCAAAATGCGTGTGCGTCTCAACTCTGCTCTTTAATGTTCATTATCCTTTTTATATCATATATCAAAATATTTGTCAACCCCGTCTTCTATATTTTACTCTTATACCAAAATAAGTTATCTAATATAAGCTACTTTTATAATAAAAAAGAGGTTTTTCCATCTGCTTGCTTAGCATCAGAAAAACCTCGTACTAAAAGGAAAACTATTCCTTTATTTCTTTCTTCAAAGAAAGTCACATCGACCGTGCGGGGCAAAAACGTTTTTGTTTTTATTCGTATTTGCCCCTATGTCCCGTCATGTAAGGGATTTAGAGTCCCCCTATTGGTTCATGTGTCCGACAATGTTCAAACTTGAGCGGAAACACGCTTACTTCCGCTCCAGCCACCTGATCGCTCATTGGGACCAACCGAAAAGCGACCAGATTGAAAGGACGAAGTATTAGCCTCTGGAAGAACAAGCTTATTTGAAGCAAGTTCCCTCCCCCTTTCTTTTAAGGTGATCGATTATGTATATATACTATATTATTTGCTAATGTTTGTCAAATGTTTTTCAAAATATTCACCAGATCATCATGTACCCTTCCATTGGAGGCCACCATATCTCCTGTTTCCAAATTCCAGTCCTTGCCTTTGAAGTCTGTCACCTCGCCGCCTGCTTCTCTGACTATCAAGATACCGGCGGCCACGTCCCAAGAATTAGCTCCGGGTATGGCGATCGACTCGATCCGACCGGCGGCCACAAAAGCCAATTCCAAGGAAGCGGCTCCCAGCTGTCGGCAGTCAAAACCGTTCATTTTCTGTCTTACATAATATTTTACCGCTCTTTTTATATCTTTGTCTTTGGAGCCATGGCAATAAGTATTTAGAACCTTTTCCGGCTTGATCTTCGAGACCATAATATCCTGGCTATTCATTTGCGCGCCTTGCCCTTCTTCGGCAATATACATTTCATGCAGATACGGAGCATTCACAACGGCAAAAACCACTTTATTCTTATAGGCCACGGCAATGGATACTCCCCAGAGCGGATTGTGCATGGAAAAATTGGTCGTACCATCCAGCGGATCGATTATCCATAGATAATCCGATTTCTTTTTATTTTTTCCGGACTCCTCGGCCAAAATTGCATGATCGGGAAATTCTTTTTTGATCCTTTTTATGATAGCCTTTTCGGATTCCAGATCAGCCTTGGTGACCAGGTCGCGCTTGGTCTTCAAGACCATTTCTTTTCTGGAGAAAGTCTTGAATTTTTTCAGGAGCAGTTCACCTGCTTCCATGGTAGCGTCTATGGCTACTTTTTTTATTTTTTTATCCATACTATTATATTAAGTCTAAGATTTTTAATTCCAATCCCTTTTTATCAGTATCCCAGACAGCAAAGGTCGCTCGAGAAAACATACCGCCCAATGTACCGGGATTTACGACTTTGATCCCGTTTCTTTCTTCTATCCAGGGCTTGTGCGTATGCCCATAGAATATGATCGCGGGTTTATCGTTCTTTAAGATCTTATCAATATACAAAGGTTCGTGGCAGAGCCCGAACATCGTCTCATCTATCTTAAAACAAGCTTGCTTGCCACCATGTTCAATATTATCATATCTTTCCAAGTCTTTCTCACTATAAAGCTCCATATTGCCTTTAGCCAAATAGATCGAGCCGTCAAAACCGCTTGCCAAAACATTCAATGTTTCGCTATTGGTCAGATCGCCGCAGCAGATAATGCTTTCCGCCTTATTATCATGAGTCCACAATAAAAATTTTTTCAGATTGACCAAATTATCATGAATGTCCGATATGATCGCTATTTTCATAATTCAATTTTGATGGCTTAAGCCGATATTTTAAATTTTAATTCATCACTCTGGGATTTTTTCTCACCATTTTAAAAATAATTATTTGAAAAATAATGGTCGAGATCAAAGCCACCGCCACCAGGATCGAATACAGGCTGGAAGGGATTATTCCGGCTCGATAAGCAACATAAGCAATGGCCAGCTCGACCGCTCCCTTGCTGTTCATGCCCCAGCCCACCAGCCAGGCCTGCTTAAGATCGATATTGATCAACTTTTTGATCAATAGCACTCCTAAGATTTGGCCGGAGGCGCTAGCCAAAAAAATAAATATAAATAACTTATAATCGAATACAAAATCAAAGATATTGAAGTTGAGCCCGATGTTCACGAAAAAGAACGGCACTATCGTATAAAAAAGGATCTTTTCCAGCATTTTCATCTTGAAATTATGCCGATCAAAAAAGATATGGGCCATAATACCGAGCAAAAATGAAAATATTATTCCCACCAAATTCCATACCTCGTTCAAAGAAAAATTATTGGCAAAAAAATACGAAATAAAAACCAAGGCCAATACTCCAATGATGTCATTTATAATTCCGGAGTCTATCAGAAGAGATCCCAGTTTGGACTTGATCTTTTTAAGCTCTATCAAAACTTTAGCCTTAGTGGCTTCGGCTGTTATGCCGAAACAAATGCCCATTATCAAAGACGCGGCTGTAGAAAATCCCAATAAGCGCAAAACCACAAAACCCAAAATCAAAGAAACGACCATGGTCGAAAGCGTCAGGATCACTGAATTCTTCCTCTGCTTGGCCAGCATTGACCAAGAAACCTCAAAGCCGGAAAGAAACATCAAGGTGTACAGACCGACTGAGGAAAGAACTTCCAAATACTCCCTATCGCTTCTTAAAAAAACATCTTTCAAGGGCAGGATCGACAAAAAAACGCCGGCGGCTATCAAGCCGATCACTTCGGAAAAATGGAATTTCCTGGCAATAAGAATAAACACTGCTGATATCGCCAAAACGGATAGAATGTCTATGAAGAAGATCATAATGCTTCTATCAAACTATATAGCAACCCGAGGATAAAAAGACAAGCCAGCGCCAAGGCCGAGCCTTTTTTCAGACCGGTTTTGATGACCGATCTTTGCTGGCCCTTGGTTTGAGTTATAAAAGATAGGTAAATAACTATCACGCCTATCATCCCGCCGGTTATGGATCCGGTTATGCCAACCACCTTGGTAAGGTTGTGGACTCCCAAAACATACAAGCCGGCCGGTATTACACTGGCTATCACCCAGGCCAAATATTTATTGAATTTAAAATCCCACCAAAATATCTCCCTGACAGCCTGGGAATAAGAAAGGTATGAGGTCATTACGCTCAAGAAGCCGAAAGTCATGGCAAAAAATATAACTCCGTTAGGCAGAACCTGCTTCAAGCCTACCAAAGTATCCGGCGATGTCTTGGTGCCGGTCACGCCCACGATCACTGTGACAAAGATGACAGTGATAATAGCCGGTATGGCCGTGCCCCAAAAGATGGCGCTTTTTAATTTCTTTTTTTCTTTTTTTAATAAACGGCAAAGCTCGGGAATAGCGGTCTGTCCGCCTACGGAAAAGAAAACCAAGCCATAAGGAAGCAGGCTGTATTTCCAATTGATAGCCGTGTAATTGCCCACATCGATATAGCCGATGCTCTGCAAGGTGATAAGGGCGACGACCAGGAGCAAAAAAGCGGTCATGAACATTTCAAAGCAGGCGATCGTTTTGATGCCGAAAAGCACTATGATGCTGCCGATCGAGAACATGATCATAGTATAAATGAATTCCGTACCGCCGAAAAAAGGCCCCAAAAGACCATGAAGGAAAATACCGCCCAGGATTATGTAGGCCAATAAAGCGCCAAAGCCTCCAAGAAAGCAGATGACGGAAACGATCTTTTTGTACTTTTTGCCGGCATAGATCTCGGTATAACCCGGGATCCTGTGTTCGGTCTTGGTCGAAAGCACGACTTCGGCATACATCTGATGCAAGTAATATTGGATGAATACCAAAGCTGCTAAGAGAAAATAAAAAGGGATCAATCCGGCCTTGCTTGTGACCAATGGTACTGAAAAAATACCGGCGCCGATAATGGTGCCGATCAAAGTAGCCACCGCATAAATATAATTCTTCGACATGATAGCTATATAATGATTTTATATGTTTTTATTATACCAAAAAACAAGAGACTTGCCTAATGTCTTAATTATTTAATATTAGAGTTATTTTGATGAAAAATGTCAATTCTATATTGACTTTTTTACTATTTTATGCTATAATTAAGATAGAAAAATAAAAGATATATGAGAATTGGCAAACTCATATAAATCCCTTAAACATTGACAAAAATAGCTTATTGGCTGATCATACTCCGGCATATTCATTGACAAATCTTTCAAAATATGCTATAGTGTAATCAGAAAATAAGAATGTTCTTTCCAACAAAACCAAGCCCTTTAAAAAGGGCAAACAGAAAGGAGTACGCCATGCGTACACTTACAATTGTAGCGGTTGCTTACCTCGCCTTCATCGGGAATGCTAATGCTCAAGAGATTGAGCCGATGAGTCTTGAAATGGTTGCCTACCCGGCGACCAAGGATCGGGCCATCGAAGACAACGCTGAGGCGTTGTCGGCAGTGGCAAAGACCGTGCTCAATTGTGGGCACTTGGTCGGCGAAGAAGCTGAAGCGGACGCGCTCGTATCGGAGCTCTATGCTCCGACCTCGGAAAGCTTTCGCTTCCCGACCATCTGCAAGATGGTCAAAGCCTATTATGCTGGAAGCTTGGAGATGGTCGTCTCCAAGCACTTTGCTGTTTCGCTGGCTTTGAAAAAAGCCAGCCAGAAAAGCAAAAACGCGCTCGCCACCCGGCAAGCGCGGATCGAAGAGCGAAATCGGCTTTCGATGCGTGATCACATCCGGTCTGAACTCGAAGACAATGCTCGCAAGCACGGCTTCAAAGGACCGGTCACCGAGACTTTTGTCCAGGACATCCTGGACATGGACCCTCAAGATGGCGAGATCATCACCATCACCACAGATGACGATTTCGTCGAAAACGGCGAATAGTTCCACCATTCCCTCCTTTCTTCCTACCTTTTGGGCCCCAAGTTAGAAATAACTTCCGGGCCCTCTTTTTTTATGCGAAAGCTGCCAGAGGCAAGCCCTGAAATTTAATATTTAAAATAGCATTTACTTGAAAGTAAATGCTATTTTTATATGAAATTAAGAATATGATATTACTGCCTGATGTTAACCTCATAGTTAATCTGCTCGATCTTGCGCAAATGGCCTCTGGCCTGATCGTACTTGGTTCTTAGATATCCGGTCATATCGAATTCCACC
>WJLG01000105.1 GCA_014728685.1 Candidatus Falkowiibacteriota bacterium | reverse complement strand
GCATAAGAATGCGCCGGGACACTTTTCCTTTCCTACTGGCCGGCCTGTTGATTCTTTCTTGGTTTTTGTCATCTTGGTTGTCTGCGGATGCAAATCTTGGTTTTTGGGGGAGGTATGAGCGTTTCCAGGGGTTTTATACCATGTTTTACTATGGATTGTTCTTTCTTTTGGCCTATTTTATTATAAATAATGATAATAAATTATCAAGAGCCATCTGGGCGATCAATATTTCCGTTCTGTTCGCATGTATTTACGGCCTGCTGCAATTCTTTTCAATCGATTTTGTTTTTTGGATAGAGCCGGCTTCAGAAACAGGCAGGATATTCTCAACTTTGGGCCAGCCGAATTTTTTTGGACATTTTTTGATAATGGCGATCCCTTTGACGGTTTATTCGTTCTTTCATGAAGGTAAACGTTGGTTTTTCCTTTCCTTATTCATCCTTGAGATGATTTGCTTATTTTTGACCTATAGCCGATCGGCCTGGATAGGCTTTTGTTTATCCGCCTTTTTATTTATTTTATTCGTTTTATACATCAAAGGCAAAAAAAAGGCTTTTTTGGCGTCCATATCAACGACCATTATCATAATTGCTTCTATATCCCTGATAGGATTTAGCGGGATATTGCCGAAAGCATTACCTAGCGATCCTTTGGCTTATCAGCGTTTGCAGAGTTTTTTTAATTTAAAAGAAGGCTCTATTGGCTTGAGATTCGAATATTGGCAAACCGCTTTGAAGATCATCGGTAAAATGTCTCCGCAAAGATTGATCCTCGGCTATGGACCGGAGAATATCCAAGATGAATATATCAGTAATTATGAGAAGGACTGGGCTTTGTTCGAGTTCCTTTATATTTGGCCGGATAGGGCGCATAATGTGGTGCTGGATACTGTTATGCAGTTTGGTCTTTTGAACCTTTTTATTTGGAGTGCGTTTTTGGCTTATATTTTTTTAAGAGTGATCAGATATTTGAAAAGTTCATTCGGATCCAAACGTTCATTTTTAGTTTTAGCCATAAGCGTATCCCTAACAGCCTATTTGATCAATAATCTTTTCAGCTTTTCCCTAACAACCTCCTACGTTTACTTTTATTTATATTTAGCGATCCTGTTTTGTCTTTTGAACCAAGATAAAAAGATCATTGAATACAAAGTGATCTTATCGCCTCCGGCCAAATATTTGATATTATCATCCTTAGCGATCTTTTCCGGAATTTTAATTTATTTTCACAATATACAATTTATACGAGCAGACCATCATTTTATGCTTTCAGCCAAAAAGAAAGATGATTGCCTGGCGTCGCGAGTGGAAATATCCAAAGCTTTATTATTGAATCCTTATATGGATCAATATAAAGATAAATTTTTTTTGCGATCGGTCAATTGTCTGGAGGAGATAAGTTCGGGTCAAGCCCATGAATCAATGAAAGAAGACGTTGATCGTTTGATCAAGTATCTGCCGGCCAAGGAACGCAATTACAGCTTTTCATTGAGTTTGGCCGTAGCTAAAGCCGCTTTGACTAATTTCGGTTATGATCATGGCCGAGAAGCAGAAAGGGAATTTGAGAGATTGATAGAGAGGTATCCTGACATTCCGGCTGTGTATAGGATTTTCGGATACTTTAAAATGCGGTCCGGAGATCACGAGGGCGCTATAGACATTTTGAAGAAAGGCTTGGAAAAATTGCCTGAAAATTTGGATATTCGGGGCTACAAGAAGCAGAAAGGATTGATCCGAGAAGAAAAAGCAAAGATGTATGAATATTTGGGAATATCCTATGAAATGCTTGGCCATGACGAAAAGGCTGAGTTGTTCTATAATAAAGCGAGCAGCTTATCCTTAGAAGAAGATTATCAATAAACATTATGAACCAACCCAAGATCGCCAAAGATAAAGATAAAAAGAAGATATCTTTTATCATTGTCAATTTCAATAGTGGCAATTATACAAAAAAATGCGTAGAGTCAATATACCGAAATTTACCATCAGACGAATTTGAAGTGATAGTAGCAGACAATGATTCGAGCGATGATAGTACAAAAAATTTGTACAGCTTCAAAGACAAGATCAAGCTCTTGATCAATGATGACAACCATGGATTTGCCCGAGCCAATAACCGGGCTGCTTCAAAAGCAAGCGCTGAATATTTATTTTTTTTGAATAGCGATACCGTGATCAAGCATTTTGATATCAAAGAATTGATAACAAAATTAAATAAGAGCGATGTCGGGATCGTAGCCCCGAAACTGGTTTTAGCAGATGGTAGTGAACAAGCGTATGCTTATGGAGAGTTTTTGGATCTTAAGAATTTATTGTTAAAAAGGGGAGAGAGAGAAGGCAAAAAGATAGAGTGGTTAAGCGGGGCGGCCATTGCTATCAGCAGGGAAAATTTTGATAAAGTGAATGGATTTGATGAAGACTTTTTTATGTATTTTGAAGATATGGACCTTTGCAAAAGATTGGCTGATATCGGCCTGGGGGCGGAAAGGCTAGAGAATTCGACGATACTGCATTATGGCGGAGCCAGTCTTGATGACGGCAAAAAAAGAAAAGAATTATATTACAACTCTCAAGATCTCTATATAAAAAAGCACCATAGCCTCTTTTTTAGTATATGTGTTAAGATATTGAGGGGCTTGTATAAATTTTTTAATAAAAAGATATGATGATGTTCTATATTTTTTTGGCCGCGTCTTTATGTGTCGGCTTGATAATGGGCAGTTTTTTGAATTGTTTTATTTGGCGTCTGTATAAGAATGAGGGCATGTGGGATAGGTCATACTGCCCTAAGTGCCGAAAAAAGATATCTTGGTATGACAATATACCGGTATTAAGCTTCGTATTTCTGAGAGGAAAGTGCCGAAATTGCCGCAAGCCGATATCTTGGCAATATCCTATAGTCGAGGCGATATTGGGAGTGCTTTTTATGCTGGCTTTCTATTTGAATTGGATAGGGTCTTTCGGCACTGATGTTGTCCTATTGTCAGGTGATCTGCCCTTTATGATTAGTTTAGCCAGGGATTGGTTCGTTATTTTCACATCAATGTCGATCTTGGTGTATGATTGGCGCTGGATGATAATTCCGGACAGAATTATCATTCCGGCTATTTGCTTGGTTTTGGCTTTGAATATTTTTTTAGGATATTCCTTGGCCGAAGTTCTTTACCCGGCCTTATTGGGAGGAGGTTTTTTCTTGCTTCAATTCTTGATCTCGAGGGGGCGCTGGGTAGGCGGCGGAGATGCTCGTTTTGGTGTTTTTATGGGAGCGGTTTTGGCTGATATCTGGCACCTGGTAATTGCTCTGCTTTTGGCTTATTGGATAGGTTCGATAATAGGGATTTTTCTTATTATAAGCAAGAAAAAAACCTTAAAAAGCCAATTACCGTTCGGCATTTTCTTGTCTGTCGGGTTGATCATCTCTCTTTTTTTCGCCAATGACATTTTACAATGGTATTTGGGCTTGTTATAATGTTGGCAAGTTGAGAAATATATAGTATAATGGGAAGTAGAAAATGTATAAAAAAGTTATACATTTATAATTCATCAGGGCCTTTTAGCCCCGTTTTAGGGAGGAGGGCTATTTAGTATTATGAAAGAAGATATAATAGCAGGTTTGGATGTCGGATCTACAGAGATACGTTTGGTGGTCGGTCAAAGGATGAATCCGGAAGATGAGAAAATACAAATAATCGGTGCCACAGCTGTGCCGGCTGAAGGTATAAGCAGAGGCGTGATAAAAAGCATCGATGATGCCACTTCTTCTATTTCTGCCCTTTTGGAAAAAGCGGAAAGATTGATCGGAGTCCCGATCAATAATGTTTGGGTGAGTATCAATGATCCTTATATTAAGTGTGAATGCAGTAAAGGCGTGGTGGCTGTTGGGCGTTCAAGCGGGGAGATCGGCCAAGATGATATGGAAAGAGCGATCGATGCCGCCAGGGCTTTGAGCGTACCTACAAATTATGAGATCTTACATGTGATACCGATCAAATATACAGTTGATAATCAAGAAGATGTGAAGGATCCGGTCGGTATGAGCGGTATCAGGTTGGAAGTCGAGGCTTTGATAATCCAGGCTATGAGCAGCCAAGTGAAGAATTTGACCAAATCGATCTATCGGACCGGCATGGATGTGGAGGACCTGATACTTTCTCCTTTAGCAGCGGCCGAGGCGGCTGTGACTTCCAAGCAGAAAGATTTGGGTGTGGCCGTACTCGCCTTAGGGGCGGCTACTACCGGATTGGCTGTTTATGAAGAAGGCCGACTCATTCATACCGCCATCTTGCCCATGGGCTCGGAACATATAACTTCCGATATCGCTATTGGTCTGCGTTGTCCGATAAATTTGGCCGATAGGGTAAAACTTGAACATGGAAATGCGAATCCGGCCAATTTCAACTCTCGGGATCAGGTGGATATTTCCAATCTGGCCAAGGAAGAGGACGTTGATGATGACATAACGAATATATCAAAAAAATATGTGGCCGAGATCATTCAAGCTCGAGTGGAGGAAATATTTGAAAAGGTTGACGAGGAGCTGAATAAGATAGACAGATCCGGTATGTTGCCAGCCGGAGCTGTTTTGACCGGAGGTGGCGCTAAATTGGCCGGTATAATAGAAGTAGCCAAAGAAAAATTGCGTTTGCCGGTATCAATTGGAGCCAGTAAGAATATCGATGTTTTAATAGATAAGGTCAATGACCCGAAATATATGACCTCGCTGGGCTTGGTGGCTTGGGGTGATTCTATGACCGATAAGAAAGGCGGAGCCTCGTTTTTCGGCGGCAAAGGTACGGTTGACAAAACAATAAACAAGATCAAAGATTTTTTATCAAATTTAACTATAAAATAATATTATAATATGGCTGAAGTAAAACCTAATGTGGAGACATTTGCCAAAATCAAGGTGGTTGGCGTTGGAGGAGGCGGAGGCAGCGCCATTCAGAGGATGATAGAAAAAGGTATAAGGGGGGTTGAGTTTGTGGCCATCAACACCGATGTTCAGGCCCTGCATTACAATAAGGCTCAGCATAAACTTCATATCGGCAAGACAGTTACCAGAGGCTTAGGCGCCGGTATGAATCCGGAGATGGGCCGCCAGGCGGCCGAAGAATCGCAAAATGAGATAAGGGACATGTTAAAAGGCACAGATATGGTCTTTGTTACCTGCGGTCTTGGCGGTGGCACGGGAACTGGAGCTTCCCCCATAGTGGCGGAAGTTGCCAGGGATCTGGGGGCTTTGACAGTGGCTGTGGTCACCAAACCTTTTTCTTTTGAGGGCGGCCAAAGAAAAGCGATTGCTGAAAGAGGCTTTACTGAATTGGCCGACAAAGTGGATACGATCATCACTATTAATAATGACAAACTTCTACAGATAATAGATAAAAAAACTTCACTTCTGGAAGCTTTTTCAGTGGCTGATGATGTTTTGCGCCAGGGCGTCCAAGGTATAGCTGAAATAATCACTATTCCCGGCATTATCAATGCCGACTTTGCCGATGTTAAGGCCGTTATGGCCAACGCCGGCTCGGCTTTGATGGGAATCGGCCAAGCTTCCGGTGAGAATAGGGCGATCGAGGCCGCTAAGGCCGCTATCAATTCTCCTTTACTGGATATGTCGATAGAAGGAGCCAGAGGCGTAGTCTTTACTATCACCGGTGATACCGACCTGGGTATGAATGAAGTTTCAGAGGCAGCCAAGACCATTACCGCTTCGGCTGATGACGATGCTAAGATAATTTTTGGAGCGGTCATAGATGAAAAGCTGAAAGATGAAATAAAGATAACGGTTGTAGCTACCGGTTTTGACGGCCAGGCCAGAGATGCGGTCAGACAACAAAAACCCGCCAATGTACCTTATACTCCCTCCAACTTCTTAAAAGAGGAGCAGAAAAAAGAAGAAGCTCCGAAGAAATCCTGGTTCGATCTGGGAAAATCAAAAAGCGAAGATAGTAAGCCGGACAATGAGGATAAGAAAAATAAGATATCTTCCATAAAAGCCGCTCAAGAAGAGCCACCAAAAGCTGACAATGTTAATGAAGAAGATGATGGTGAATTGGGAATCCCGGCGTTTATTCGGAAAAAAATGAAATAAATATATCCAGAAACGCTTTAAGAGCGTTTTTTGGATACATTTGCAGAAATCATATGAAGAAAAAGATCGATTTTATTTTAATGTTGTCCATTTTGGCTTGTTCTTTGGCGCCTTTTTCTGTTTTTGCCAGAACTGAGGTAGGCCAACAGAGCGTTGATTATGACTATATTTATTTTAATCGTGGTCGAGATCCTTATTTTATCACAGAAGATATCACCTTGAAGCCGGGACAAACCATCAAAGTCGATAGTAATACTGAATTTATATTTGCTGATGGAGCGGATCTTTGTTTTGAGAACAGAGGTTGTTTGAAAGGTGATTATCTATACAAGCAGGGCTTGGGCGGGAATAGAGTGTTTGTTGGCTTTAATACTTATATAATATTGGAAGAAAATGGAGAGACTATAAGTTATCTGGCTGATTATGACCAAAATGATGAAAGAGATATTAATTTCAGCCTTAAGAGTCTTTTTGATTCGGTTCTGGCCATTAGAGTGGAAGATGTGAATGATTCGACCGACTTTCATAAGTTCGTTTTTAACCTCAATGATATAGACACTAAGCCATATTTAAGGTTCAATGGCGCTGCTCCTTATTTTGAGGATCGTGAAGAGCAAGAAATTGGCGATGATAGCACGCCTGTCTGGAAACAAGCTTCGAATTGGCTCAGAGGCGAGGCGATTGATGGAAAAATATTTTTGCAAGTGCAAGAAAATGGCGAAGCCTGGTATGTTTATCCTGAGAATAGCCGCCGTTATTATTTGGGCCGGCCGGCGGATGCCTTTAGGATAATGAGAGAGTTGGCTCTGGGGGTTGATCATAGCTTTATTACCAGTTATACCACTTTCCCTAAAAGGATGGCCGGGATGATCCTTCTTGATGTTGAGGATAACGGAAAAGCTTATTATATAGACCCAAACCATCGGCAAGCCCATTATCTGGGCCGGCCGGATGATGCCTTTAAGGTGATGAGAGAACAAGGCATAGGCATCACCAACCAAGATCTTATGAATATTGCTTTTGGAAAATAAAAAAATCCCCTGCTTTCAAAGCAGGGGATTTTTTTATTAACATTTTTTGGCTTTTAATTTTTTCTTGCCTTTCAATATTTGGTATGCATCCTTGACCGAGTATCCGTGTAGAGTGACGGCCGAAATGGCATCAGCCATCCTTATGGCTTGATCAACCGGTCTTTGATAGATATTTCTCCCCACCGCGCAACCCTTGGTGCCGGAAACGTTTATTTGGCTATGAAGCATTTCCAGAAAACCTTTATCGTCTTTTTTATGCCCGCCTACGCAGATAACTCCGCTTCTGCCGGCGGCTGTTACTACTTCTTTATACTTTTCAGCGGTTTTCTTGGAGTGTAGCTTATAAGGATAATTGATTTTGATAAAATCAGCTCCTACGCACAGGCCGACTCCGGCTGCTCCGGCTAAGAGATGGATATCACTCTCATTTTTAATGGTTTTTCCTCGAGGATACATCCATAATACGGTTATCAAGCCTTCTTGGTGGGCTTTGTAGCAGATCCTGGCCGCTTGACCGAAAGAATCAGCTTCAAAAGCGCTGCCGATATAGACTGTGTATCCAACGCCGACTATATTCAATCCCGAATTTTTTTTGAATTCTATTATATCTTCCATTGAAAGCCAGCGATTACTGAAAGGATCTCTGACGCTGGTTTCTACAAGATTGGTTTTGGAGTTGACCTTGACTATCAAGGGGATTTTTGGACAGATATCAGAATATCTGGACATTAAACCCACCTGAGTGGCAAAGACCCCTATATGCGCTTCCTTGGCTATTTCAAAGAAATGCTTGGGATCCGCGACTTCTTTAGGTATGCCCGGACCGACGAAATCATCGTTAAGATGTTCAACTCTTTGGTCGCCGGCAAACATCATCATTTTACCGGTTCCTTGAGTCGCGATCTTGAAATTTTTCAAATATTCTCTATGCTTTGATCTGGGAACTGTCTTGGGGATAATGATTTTTTTCATAAATAGGCCTTTTGTGTTAAAATATAATAAAAGAGAAATTATCTCTGTCTTTATTATAACATAAAAACGAACATATATAAATTATGCCGGCAAAGAAACCGACAATTTTAGCCATATTGGATGGCTGGGGAGAATGGGATATAGATAAGGGCAACCCGATCAAAAAAGTTGATCTGCCTACATTCAGAGAGTTGGATAGACATTATCCAAAGGTTTTCTTACAGGCTTCCGGCTTGGCCGTCGGACTTCCCTGGGGAATAAGAGGGAATTCCGAGGTCGGGCATCAGACTATCGGCTCGGGACAGATCGTATTCCAGTACTTGCCAACCATAACGACTTCCATTGCCGACGGTTCTTTTTTTCAGAACAAGACTTTGAAGTCAGCCTTTTCCGAAGCCAAGAACAGGGGATCGACTTTGCATTTTTGGGGGCTTTTAAGCGATGGCGGGGTACATTCCCATATCGATCACTTATTTGCGCTGGTCGAGATGGCTAAAATGCAAGGTTTTGAAGACCTTTGCTTGCATGTGGTCACTGACGGACGCGATACCCATCCGCAAAGCGCCAAGGGTTTTTTGCAGGCTTTGCAAAAGAAGATCAACACTGAACAGGTCGGACGCATAGCTACCTTGAACGGACGTTATTACGCCATGGATAGGAATAATAATTGGGATAGGACGGAAAAAGCTTTTCTAGCCATGACCGAGGGCAAGGGCATGAAAGCCGATGACCCGCTCAAGGCCATCGATGAACAATATTCCAAGGGGACCACTGATGAGTTCTTGGAGCCGGTAGTAATAGTAGGTGAGAGCGGCAATCCGATCGGGCTTTTAAAAGATAATGATGTGGTCGTTTGCTTTAATTTCAGAAAGGATAGATCCAGGCAGATGACTCGGGCAATGGCTTTGGCTGATTTTTCCGAATTCAAAGAAGCAAAGACCTTGAATAATATAAAATATATTTGCTTTGCCCAGTATGAAGAAGGTTTGCCGGTCGATATAGTTTTTACCACCAAGAAGATCACATCCAGACTGGGAGAGGTCCTTTCTCAAAACGGAAAGAAACAATTAAGGATAGCGGAAACGGAAAAATACGCCCACGTGACATATTTTTTCAATGGCGGGGAAGAAAAGCCTTATGAGGGCGAAGACAGGATCGTGGTTCCTTCCAAGCGCGTTAAGAGTTATGCTGAAGTCCCGGAAATGAGCGCTCCTGAGGTTATGGAAAAATTGCTCAAGGCCATAGACGATGATCGATATGATTTTATCTTGGTCAATTTCGCCAATCCGGATATGGTGGGCCATACCGGGGTTATAGAGGCGGCCGAAAAGGCTATTCGGCATATTGATGAACAAGTGAGAATACTTATCAATAAAACAATAGAAAAGCAGGGGAGGATGATCATAACGGCTGATCATGGCAATGTCGAGGAAATGCTTAATATCCATACCGGAGAGATCGATACCCAGCATTCTAAAAATCCTGTTCCGTGCTGGTATGTTTCAGCTGATTCTTACAATAAAGAAGGATTTTCCAAAGACAGGCAAATAGGTATTGACGGGATGCTCATTGACTTGGCTCCGACAATATTGGATGTTATGGAAATTGAAAAACCTCAAGATATGATCGGCACCAGCTTGCTGCCTTTTTGGGATATGTGATTTCCTTATAAAAAAACACAATGGATCAAAGATCCGTTGTGTTTGATCCCGTATATCTTTCAAAATTTATTCGTCTACGAAGATAGCTTCGACCGGGCACTGATCGGCGGCTTTCATGGCACAATCTTTATTTTGGCCGATAACCTCGGATTTTCCGGCTGTACTTAGTTTGAAAGTGTCCGGACAGATCTCGGTGCAGCGTCCGCAGCCGATGCATTTGTTTTGATCAACTTTGATGGTCATATTTTTAGCTTATTGTTCATCTTATTCTAATTATAGCATAAATAAATCAAAAATAAATATTTATTTACATTGTAGCTATTGACAATTCAGCCGAATGTGCTAATATAAAAAACAATAAAAGAAGCCCGAGAAGGCAGGCAGGGGA
Source organism: Candidatus Falkowiibacteriota bacterium (assembly GCA_014728685.1). Taxonomy (GTDB): domain Bacteria; phylum Patescibacteriota; class Patescibacteriia; order Patescibacteriales; family WJLG01; genus WJLG01. Next base: position 2,292 of record WJLG01000105.1, on the reverse strand, counting down.
AACCCATAAGACCCGCTCATGGCCGAAAACACTCTTTGTGTTTTTATTTGCTAATACTCGCGGCTTTTCCGGGAGTTTTTTGTTATTTTACTATATTATTCAATAATATATATAATAAATATGCCTAAAACAAAGCAACAAAAGAAGGAAATAGTCGATTCCTTGAAGGATAAGTTGAGCCGTTCGAAGTCAGTGATATTCACTAAATTCGAAGGCTTGGGCGTAGCCGAAAATGAATCTTTGAGAAAAGACCTAAGAGATTCTTCAAGCGAATATTGCGTAGCTAAGAAAACACTGATGGATATCGCTTTTAAGGATTTCGAGGGCCTGTCTCCTAAGGATTTCGAAGGAAAAGTAGCCGCTATTTTCGGTTATGAGGATGAAGTTGCTCCGGCCAAGGTCGTGAGTGATTTCAAAAAAGAGCTATCCGATGAAGAAAAGGACAAGATCGTCTTTGTCGGAGGATTACTGGAAAATAAATTCATCTCCAAAGAAGAGGTGGATAATCTTTCCAAACTGCCTTCAAGAGAAGAGCTGTATGCCAAGGTCGTAGGTTCTTTGAACTCTCCGATCTCGGGATTCGTCAATGCCTTAGCCGGCAATTTGAGGAATTTGGTCTATGTCCTTAAGGCCATAGAAGAGAAGAAAGCTTAATTAATTTAAAAATAATTTGCATACTGATCACGCTTTAGCGTTATGAGTAATGCGATAATATTCAAATTATGTCAGAAGAAGTAAAAAAAGAAGAAACAACCGCTACTGAGGAAGTTAAGGAAACCAAAACCGAAGATAAAGAGGTTGAAGTTCCTGCTAAATTCAAATCTTTAGTAGAGGAGATCGAAAAAATGAGCGTCCTTGATCTGGCTGAATTGGTCAAGATCCTGGAAGATAAATTCGGCGTTTCCGCCGCCGCTCCGGCCATGGCCATGGCTATGCCGGGTGCTGCCGGTGCTGAAGCCGGTGCTGCCGAGGAAAAAGATAGCTTTGATATCGAACTGTCTGAAGCCGGAGGCAATAAGATTGCGGTCATCAAAGCCGTTAGAGCCATCACTGAAATGGGATTGAAAGAAGCCAAAGATTTGGTTGATGGAGCCCCTAAGGTGGTAAAAGAAGGTGTTAAGAAGGAAGAGGCTGAAGAGATCAAGAAGCAGTTGGAAGAAGCCGGAGCTAAAGTTACCTTGAAATAAACGAATAAAAAAAGACGCCTACAGCTGTAGGCGTCTTTTTTTATTTTGTCAATCGGTTATATGGGATAGGTCCGCTTCATAAACTGAATTTTCTTTCAGTATGTATATCTTTTTGCTTTCTTCGCTCACATCCAAGTCCTCTATGTTTTCCATCAAAAAGACATACTGGGCTATAAAAGCTCCTTCTTTATCGAAAACAGCCAAGCGATTCATTCTGGGCTCAAAGACGTATATATGGTCGTGATCCTGAGAGGTGATGATCTTATTAGCGGATTCCATAGTTATGTACAGGCTTTCGTTGCTGAAATCCTCTTCCTCTCCCCGCAAGAGCCTTTTTATATTTCCCTCTATATCCAGTATATATATGTAGCCATCTATGGCTATGTCGACTATGCGCGACAGATCTTCATTGGATCTAAGCCACTCGGAAGGGGAGCCGAAGCCGTCAGAAGCTTGATTGTAGCGGTAGATCTGTTTTCTACCCAACAGATAGAGATTATTATTAAAAGAAGCCATTGAAATGATATTGTCATTTTTTGGCAATTCTATCGCTTCGCTTTCTATTGTTTCCCGGCGTCCTTGTTTTTTCAAGGAAACTATCAGATCACCGCTTAAAAAATTGATACCTTCTTCGGTTGCTGTCGGATAATCAAGATATGAAGCATCTTCCGGTAGATCATTATTGGCGGTGTTTATATCTTCTCTTAAATCTATTTTGTATATGGATCTTTGTCCGGAATCACCCAGATAGATAATATCTTCATGCAGAGATAGGTTTTGAGCACCGGCCTGTTCGTTCAATACTTTGAAGTCGGCGATCTGTTTATCGATCGGCAATTTGATGACTCGCCTTATCTTTTCCACTTGCTCTTCTTGTTTTTCGATCAATTTTCGGACATCTTCCCTGGAGCTGATCCTTTCTTCCGGTATCATATTGAGTTTTAAACGGTTTTCTTCCAAAAGATCCTTGGCTTTTTTCTCATTGTTATAAAGAAGATTGGCATCTATTTTGTTTTGAGCCTTTTCGATCTCAAGCAGTGTTTCTTCAAAAGCTTGTTGCTTGGCTTTTTCTTGATTTTGTCGATTGGTTATCACTATGTTCACT
>WJLG01000104.1 GCA_014728685.1 Candidatus Falkowiibacteriota bacterium | reverse complement strand
AACCATCAAAGTTCATAATACCTTGAAAGCAAATGAACAAATAGAAGTGGTTAGGCCTTTTTTACCGGTCTTAAAGACCAAGATCAAAAAGATGATAGACGCTAAAACCAAAGAGGAGATTTCTGAAGCGCATGGCGGAGGCGGCGGCCAGAGTGTTATAATAGAAACAGAGGATAGCTGGCCGGTAATGAGCGTTTTAAGGAGAAAGATTACACACTAATTTGCTAATTATATGCTAATCTACCAATATTAGTAGATTAGTAGCAACATTCGCGGATTAGAGTGAGTAGTAATATTCGTAGATTAGCGTGTTAAATATATGATCTCATATCTAAACGGATCAATTTTAAAAAAAGGAATCAATTATATAGTTGTGAACGTAAACAATGTCGGCTATAAAGTTTTTGTTAATGAAAAAATGCTTTCCAGTCTGGCTGGTGGAGATGAGGTCAAGATATGGACTCACCAATATGTTCGCGAGGACTCGCTTGATCTTTACGGTTTTTCAAGCGATGAAGAATTGGAACTTTTTGAACTTTTGATATCGATATCCGGAGTCGGCCCTAAATCGGCTTTGGCAGTACTGGCCATCGCTTCCGTGGATGATATCAAGGGCAGTATAGTTTCCGGCGATCCATCGCTTCTGACCAAGGTGTCTGGCATCGGCAAAAAAACTGCGGAAAGAGTAGTTTTGGAATTAAAAGATAAAATGGCCAAGCTGAATTTCATATCAAAGACATCCGGCCAACCGGCTTCCGGCACAAGCTATGCCAGCGATGAGATCGACGCCCTGGTGGCCTTGGGCTATAGCCTGCAGCAGGCCAGGGAGGCTTTATCAAAAGTAGATCCCGAGATCAATGATCCGGGTGAAAGGATAAAGCAAGCCCTGAAAGCAATCAAAAATTAAGAATAATATTTTGAGTAAATGCAATTTGTAAAAATATCAGACCAAAAGAAATATAATGTTTTTTTAAGAAAGCAGAAGCATACGCAGTTTTTGCAGTCTTGGCAATGGGGTGAATTTCAAGAAAAGATCGGTAATAAAGTTTTGCGCGTGGGGGTGGAGAGCGCCGGGGAGTTAGTAGTGGCCGCTACACTGGTGCTAAAAGATATTGCTTTGGGCAAGAAGTATATTTTTTCTCCACGCGGACCGGTTTTTGATCATCAAACTTTATGCGGAAAGAGTTCAGAGGAATGCAGTTTAGCCGATACAAGTGGATTAGAAGCCTCGAAGATCCTTTTTGACGGCATAGAAGAGATAGCTAAAAAAGAAAAAGCTATCTTTTATCGTTTTGAGCCAACTTGCGGCCAAAGCGCTTGCCCGGATATTTTTAAGAAAACAATAGATATAGAACCATCCCAAACTATCGTTCTCGACCTGTCTTATTCGGAAAAAGATATTTTGGCCAATATGCATCAGAAAACCAGATATAATATTCGCTTGTCCGAGAGAAAAGAGGTGGAGGTAAAAGAAGCCAGAGCTTCGGAAAGGTTTGATGATTTTTGGAGCGTGATGGCCATGACCTGTGAAAGAGATTGTTTCAAACTCCATTCCTATGAGCACTATAAGAAAATGCTCGAGATAGATAGTTGCTTCATGAAACTTTTTATAGCCGAGCTTCACGGCAAACTGCTGGCCGCTGGTATTTTTTCCTTTTTTGGAGACACTGTCACTTATGTTCATGGCGCTTCAGGCAATGAGAATAGGGAAGTGATGGCTCCATATCTATTGCAATGGCATGTTATAAAGCTGGCCAAACAGGCTGGATTCAAATATTACGACTTCTATGGGATAGATGAGAAGAAATGGCCGGGAGTGACCAGGTTCAAAAAAGGATTTCGCGGACAAGAAGTAGTCTATCCGGGTACTTTTGATAAAGTTTATAGCCAGCCTATTTATAATTTGTATAATTTGGCTAGAAAAATAAGGCGTATCTTTTAAAACGGCCAAAGATTTTAATTTATTATTCTCAAAATAATTAGTAGAGTAGCTGAAAAGATAAAATAAAGCCAGAAAAATCGCTTTTTAACAAGGCTTTTTTTATTTGGTGAAAAGGGCTATAATGCATAATATATGGAAGGATTTTTAAACTTAGTAAAAAGAATAATACCGACTAAGATATTCAAGGCACTGCAGCCGATCTACCATTATATTTTAAGCTGGCTGTCAGCCTTTGTTTATGCTTGGCCGTCGGAGAAGATAATCGTGATCGGCATCACCGGCACGACCGGCAAGACATCCAGCGTCTATATCATGGCCAAGATGCTTCGAGCTTTGGGTTATAGGGTTGGCTACACATCTACAGCCATGTTTTCTGACGGGGATCGCGATTGGCTCAATGACAAGAAGATGACCATGGTCGGACGCTTGTTCACCCAGAAAATGCTTGCTCGCATGGTCAGGAATAAATGCCAATTTGCGATCATTGAAACAAGCTCCGAGGGTATCCGCCAATTCAGGCATCGCTTTATCAATTATGATTGGGTGATATTTACCGGCCTTTATCCGGAGCATATAGAGTCGCACGGCAGTTTTGAAAATTATAAAGAGGCAAAAGGCAAGCTGTTCAAGCATCTTAAAAAATGCTCCACCAAATACGCCAATGAGGAGCTGCACATATTCAAAACATCAGCCGGTTTCAAGAAGCTTGAGCTTAATAGAATAAAGAAAACCATTATCGCCAACTTGGATGATGAGTATGCTTCGTACTTTTTGGATTTTTGGTCGGAAGAAAAGATCGGTTATTCTCAGAAAAAGGAAGCGGTAAGCGATCTGCCTGAGAATTTGAAAGCCATAAACTATGGAAGCATAAAGACGAATAAACAGGGGATCAGTTTTGAGGTCATGGGGGAAAGGATCTATTTGGGGCTTTTTGGAAAGTTCAATGCTACCAATACTATGAGTGCTGTTTCGGTTGCCGCTCTGCTGGAAAAGGAGCCAAATGAAGTTAAAGAAGCCCTGTCTCAAGTCGATAGCGTACCCGGCCGGATCGAAAAGATCGACGAAGGACAAGATTTTACGGTAATAGTCGATTATGCTTTTGAGCCCAAGGCCATGAATAGTCTCTATGAAGTGGTCGATGATATTCCTCATGAAAAAGTGATCCATGTTTTGGGCGGTACGGGTGGTGGACGCGATAAGGATAGGCGGCCGAAGATCGGCCGTATTGCCGGCAAGAAGGCGGATATCGTAATAGTGACCAACGAAGATCCTTATGACGAGGACCCTGAGCAGATCATGGCTCAAGTGGCCGAAGGAGCTAGAAAGTCCGGAAAGAAAGACGACAAAGATCTATTTATTATGATAGATAGGGGAAAGGCCATAGAGAAAGCTGCCGGCTTGGCTGATGAGGATGATGTTGTCCTGATAACAGGTAAGGGCTGCGAACAAGCGATCTGTGTGGCTTGCGGACGCAAAATGAAGTGGGATGATCGGGAGGTGGCCAGACAAGCGATCAAAAGTAAAAATAAATCAGAAGGCTAGTCGTACCAAGTGGTTTAAAATTGTATATTATAAGATAGTATCTAATATTAGCTAAATTTATTCAAATAGTAAGAACTCTTAAAATACTATTGACAAAAAAGCAAACAATTGCTAATATTTAAAGACAATCAAATAACATAGAACTGCGAGATCAATCAAAATGAATGGTTTTTGATTTTTTTCATATTTTAGAAAAATAAAAATCAAAATATAGATAATTAAACCTTGGCCATCTTCGCTTTCACCTGGGTAAGGGGAAGCGAGGATAAAAAATAAGTGAAAAATAAGGTTTAACGAAATACGAAAAAAGAATAACTCAAACCGAAAATTAAGGCTTGAGGTTTTTTTGTTGCTATACAAAGTGAAATTAGCTTTTTCAGGTATTTTCCAGGCATTATAAAATTTTAAATAGTCAAGAAAATTAAATCCATAGTGTTGGTTGATCAGGCTTGCGGTCTTTTCAAAAGAACGGATGCCCGATCAACTAAATATCTAACCATATTGGGACTGTCACCGAATACCATATTTGGCATAAAATTCTCGAAATTATAAATTTTCTACTCAAAAGAGTATTCGACGACAACCCCGTATTAAAAATATGTCTAATACAAGCCCTCAAAAGAACTATACCGAAAGTGCAACCGGTAGAAGATTCTTTAAAAAAGTCAACACCTCATTGGAAATGCCAGACCTGATCGAAATGCAGAAGCAGTCTTATGACTGGTTCATAAAAGAAGGTTTAGCCGAGCTTTTCGACGAGATCTCTCCGGTGACCGATTTTATCGGCCGGGACCTTAATCTTTATTTTGAGGATTATTATCTGGATGAACCGAAATTTGATGAAAGGGTGAGTAGAGACAAAAATATAACTTACGAAGCGCCTTTGCGAGTCAAGGCCAGACTGGAGAACAAGAGAACCAACGAAAATATAACTCAGGAAGTGTTTTTGGGCGATTTTCCTTTAATGACCAAGAACGGTACTTTTATTGTGAACGGCATCGAAAGGGTGGTCGTGTCCCAGCTTATCAGATCAGCCGGTGTTATCTTTTCGGCTGAATATATCAAGGGCAAGAAGCATTACGGAGCTAAGATCATCCCGAACAGAGGTGCTTGGCTTGAACTGGAAACTGATGTCAATAAAGTCATTTGGGTAAGGATAGATAGAAAGAGGAAAGTGGCGGTAACTTCTCTTTTGCGCGCTTTTGGATTTGGAAATGATGATGACTTGAGAAATCTTTTTAAAGATATAGACAAGGTCAAAGATGCCGACGAATCAACATATATAGATGCCACTTTGGCCAAGGATGCTTCTTCGTCAGAAGAAGAGGGTTTGATCGAAGTCTATAAAAGGATCAGGCCGGGAGATCTGGCTGCGGTTGATAATGCCAAGCAGCTTATCTATTCCATGTTCTTCCGTTTTGATAGATATGATTTCGGCCGAGTCGGACGTTATAAATTGAACAGAAGATTCAATGAGGATATCCCGAACAACAAAGAAACTAGGATCTTGAGAAAAGAAGATTTGGTAAATATCATCAGGGAGGTCATCAGATTGAACATCACTCAGGAGCCGGAAGACGATATCGATCATCTTTCCAATAGAAGGGTTCGCGCAATCGGTGAGTTGATCCAAAATCGATTCAGGGTCGGTTTGGCCAGAATGGAAAGGATCATCAAGGACAGAATGAGTACAGCTGATATCAATACTTTGAATCCTAATAAACTGATCAATTCCCGTCCGGTCATCAGTGTTATTAAGGAGTTCTTCATGTCTTCCCAGCTTTCTCAATTCATGGATCAGACCAATCCATTGGCTGAGCTTGAGCATAAGAGAAGGCTATCAGCTATGGGCCCCGGAGGACTTACTCGCGAAAGGGCCGGTTTTGATGTTCGTGATGTGCACTCTACTCACTATGGAAGGATCTGCCCGATCGCTACTCCCGAGGGTCCGAATATCGGACTTGTAGGCCATTTGGCCAGTTATGCCAAGTTGAACTCTTATGGATTTTTGGAAACACCTTTTAGAGTGGTGATCCACGATCTGCCGGCTAATGATGAAAGACTGAAAGGACAAGAAGCCAGAGAGGATATCTGCGAGGTCAAGGATGCACAACTGGAAGACGGACAGAAGGATATCTTGATGAAGAATGTCCAGAAAAAAGGCAAGGTAATAGTTAAAGCCGGAGAGAAACTGACCAATGATAAATTAAAAACTATAAAATCGAAAGTCGATCCAGCGGTTTTGATACCGATCAAACCTTTCATTACCGATGAAATGGTTTATTTGGATGCTTATAAGGAAGAAAAATTCATTTCAACCTCATCAACGACCCCGGCAGATGATGATGGTAATTTTTTGGTTGATATCTGCGAGGTTAGAAAATACGGACAGCCGACAACCGCACCGGTCGAGATAGTGGACCTTTTCGGCGTGGCTGCCAATCAGATCATTTCCATTGCTACCTCTTTGGTGCCTTTCATGGAACACAATGACGGCCAGAGAGCTTTGATGGGAACGAACATGCAGAGGCAGGCCGTGCCTTTGGTGACCAATGAAGCGCCGATAGTCGGTACCGGTATGGAAGAAAGATCGGCTCGGGATTCCGGTCATGCTGTGATCGCCGAAGAGTCCGGAGAGGTAGCGGCGATTGATGCTTCCAAGATAGTCATCAGGAACAAGAAGGGCGAGGACATGAGCTATGACCTTACCAAGTTTTTGCGTTCCAATGCTTCCACTTGCATCAATCAAAGACCAATAGTCGAATTGGGCGATAAGATCAAAAAAGGACAGGTGATAAGCGACGGTCCGGTCATTGACAATGGAGAATTGGCTTTGGGCAAGAATGCGCTGGTTGCTTATATGACCTGGGAAGGCTTTAACTATGAAGATGCCGTGATCATTTCCGAGAAATTGGTAAGAGATCATGTTTATTCATCTATATATATTGAAAATTACACCATCGATGTCCGCGACACCAAGCTGGGTTCGGAATTGGTGACCAATGATATCCCGAATATTTCCGAAGAGAAGCTGAAGAATTTGGATGAAGGAGGCGTTATCAGGATAGGAGCCGAAGTTTCATCCGGCGATATTTTGGTCGGAAAGATCACTCCCAAAGGAGAAACCGAGCTTTCGGCTGAAGAGAAACTTTTGCGCGTTATCTTCGGCGAAAAGGCCAAAGACGTCAGAGACTCTTCTCTTTATCTGGAGCATGGTGAACATGGGAAAGTGGTTGATATCAAATATTTTTCCAAAGAGAATGGCGATAAACTTTCAGCCGGCGTGATCAGATCGATACAAGTATCAGTGGCCAATTTGAGAAAGGTTCAAGTGGGCGACAAGATGGCCGGACGTTATGGTAATAAAGGTGTTATTTCAAAAGTCGTTCCGGTGGAAGATATGCCTTATTTGGAAGATGGAACTCCTGTTGATATAATTT